>DATJXL010000043.1:0-13240 GCA_035500135.1 Kofleriaceae bacterium | reverse complement strand
CGTACCAGGCCATGTTCGCCGCGGCGGTCACCGAGCACCACACGCCGTACGACATCATCCGAGCGGTCGGCGAGTCGCTGCTCGACATGTTCGCGCAGCACCCGAACATCCACAAGAGCCTCCGCCAGCTGCGCAGCGCGGCCGAGGTCCACGAGCGGATCGATGCGATGCTCGACGCGATGATCGACACGATGACGCGCGTGCTGGTCGCGACCCGCCACCTGCCGGCCGAGCGCGCGCGCGACATCGCGTTCGTGCTCGTCCACGGCGCCGATGGCATCGCAAACGCGATCGCGACCAGCTCCGACCGCGAGCAGGGCCGCCGCGTGATCCAGGTGTTCGCAGAGATGGCGTCGTCGTTGCTGCATGGCTGACTCCGAACGCGATCATCGTGCGGCCGTCACGCCGGCCATACTCGCGCGCGAACGCGAGCTACCCCCGCGAGTTTGCTCGCCGACTTAGCGGATCAGGTGCGCTTACTCGCGGTTCGCGTATGGTCGCCTGCATGGGGAACGGGCTCGCGGTCATTGCAGCGCTGGGGGTCGGATGCGGCACGAGCGGGACCGGTCCACCGCCGACCACGACCGCCGTCACGGGCGGCGTGAGCGGGACCCCATTCGCGATCGCGAGCGCTGCCTCGGCATCCGACGCGTGCGGTGACGCGACAGCGCACGTCCAGCGTGCGAACGCGCAGTACCTCGACGTCACCGTCGAGAATCAGACCGGCACCACGACGACTGCGCCGACGTCTGCGGGCGACTACGGCGTGCTCGTGTTTCCCGGCGCGTCGGCGCAGGTGCAGGTCACGCTGAACGACGCGACCTGCACCGACACGCTGAACTTCCAGGTCCATGCGATCCACGGCACGGTCACGCTTGCCGCGATCGACACCGATTACTACGCCGGCCTGTTCGACATCACGCTCACGACCGGCGACCACGTCACCGGATCGTTCGTCCCCGAGCCATGCCCTGCGCTCGCGACCCCGACCGGACTCACCTGCATGTGAGTTGACGCACGTGGGTACGCAGCAGGTCTGCCCAATACCGCCGCGCGCGCAGATTCACGGCTTCGCGACGGCGTGGCAGGCAGCGCACGTCGCGAGGATCTCGCCGTACTCGCGTGCCTTGTCGCGAATCTGCTCGACGCCCTGCAGCTGCCGCGCGTCGCTGGCAAGACGCTGGAGCTGGTGCGCGATGGGCTCGCGCTCGCGATCGGCCTTCGCCCACGGCGCCGGAGCGGCGGCTAGCACGTCGAGCCCGGCGCGCCACGACGTCTCCGAATTGCCGACCATGCCTTCCCACAGCCGATCGGTCGCCCACAGGTGTCGCGTCATGCGGCCGGAGACGGTCGCGTCGTCGGGGGGGAGCGGCGGCGGCTCGTCGAACTCCGGGATCACGCCGGCATCGACATGACACTCGGCACACGCCGCGGCCAGGCGCGCTTCGCGCCGGCAGGCCTCGTCGACGGTCGTGGCGTCGGCCAGCGCGGCCGCGCGCTCGCGCACCGCGGTCGCACGTTTCGCGAACGGCGCGAAGCCGGGCTCGTCGGGTGCCTCCGCGATCGCGCGCGCGAACGCTCTGGCATCGTCGAGCTTGCCGCGGACCAACAGCTTCTCGATCGCGCGCAGGAGCCCCAGGTTCTCGTGCATGTGAAACCGCACGACCGTGTCGTGCTCGAATGGCTTCGAGATCGGAAGCGGGGGCGGCTCGGGGTCGGCGACGGCGCGTTCGCAGGCCGCGACTGCGAAAAGCGCGCAGACCGCGAGATAGGTCGGACGCATGCGCATTCTGGCTGCACGATGCGTTCCAGCCGGAACCATCGCTTGCCGTTCGCGAATCGCGCAGGGCGCGCATGCTCGCGAACGGCAAGACGCAGACCGTGCAGATCGCTCCGCCCGTCGCGGACGCTTGTCTCGGGAATGTCGATCGCTCGCGCGCCTCGATCGGGCACGCCTGATGCTTCGCGAAGGAGCACCTTCACGAGGAGAACACCATGCAGAGCACCAATGGCAGCGCCCAGTCGGACGTCAACGGCCGCTGGCACGAACAGGTCGAGGCATTCAAGTCGGGCATGCACAAGCTCGTCGATCGCGTCAGCACGAAGTACAACGGCGAGCCGTCGTGGCTGAAGAAGGCGGTCGACCGCACCGGCGAGTCGATCAAGGCGCACCCGATCGCTGCGATCGGCATCGCGATCGGCAGCGGCTACCTGCTGGTTCGCTTCCTGCGGAGGAGATCGCCATGACGGTCGACGCGATGATCGTCGTGCATCCGTGGCGCGCGGTCGCCGTTGGATTCGCGATCGGTGCCATGCTCGCGCTGGGGGAGCGTTCGCGCAGCCGGCTGGTACGGACCGCATCGGGCGCGCTCGGCGACTGGATGGTCGACAGCGTGCGGCGCTCGCTCGACCCGATGTTCGGGCCGGCGTAGCGCGCCGTTGCTCGCGAGTCCGTGAGTCGGGCTCTCCTCACGGCAAGAACACGGCAGATGGCGCGACCGGCAGGTACTCCGGCGCGGGGCCGGCTCGGCCGGGCTCGCCCGCGCTGCCGGACGCGCGATCGTTGCGGCCGCTGCCGCCGCTACCGGCGTCGCCGCCGCGGTTGTCGATCGTGATGCGCGACAGCAGCTCGGGGTAGCGCTCGTCGTAGCGCACGACCACACGGCCGCCGGCGCCGCCGGCGCCGCCATCACCGCCGTCGCCGACATCGCCGTCGGGGCCAGTGCGCCACGCGTCGGCGCGGTGGAACGAGGTGCCACCGCTTCCGCCCGCGCCGCCGTCGCCGCCCGCGCCGCCGTCCCCGCCGCGGGCGCGGATCACGATCGGCGGGCAGGTCGGATCGAGCGCGACGTCGCGCGTCGGATGCCCGGCGGCGGTGATGCGCGCGATCGGGTGTGCCGGTGCGCCACTCAGGCCGAGCGCGACGTCGACCATCGGGCCCGCGTCACCAGGTGCACCGGAGTCACCGGCCTGGCCGTCGTAGCCGCGCGTCTCGGCTGCCGGGCCCGGTGCACCGCGGGCGCCGTCGATGCCGCCGGTTCCGGACGCACCGCCGACATCGACGATGGCCACGCAGCGCGGCGCGGGTGGTGGCGTCGTGGGGTGAACCGGCGCGGGTCCGGTGGCGGTGCAACCGGCGAACAGGACGAGGGCGATCGCGCGTGGCATGCCTTCATCGTGACCATCCCCGCGTGTGTCTTGTATGGAGCTTCCGTGAAGGCGTGTGAAGTTACGCGCCGGTTACGCGCGTACCTTCCTGGAACGGCGGAAGCGCATGGGAACAAGCACAGGCTCGATCCGGACCGGCCGAAGCCGTCGACCTCGAAGTCCCGCCGCAAACGGTCGTGATCGGGTCGCCAGCGACCTCGAGGGCATCACTTGTTCTTTTCGATAGGGTGGCCGACGTGCTCGCGAGTTTCGAACGTGAACCACCCAGCGACGCGCGCTCGTTCAAGTTGCTCCGCGTCGAAGTAGAGCCGGATCGCGGTCAGAATGCACGGTAGTTGGTCGAGCTTCGCGGACAGCTCGGCGCTTGTCATCCTACGTGGGACTTGCCAGACCGCGCCGTGCTCAGTTCTGGGCTCCACCACATCCAGATGAAGCCTGCTGAGTGCGTGAAGGGTCTGCTTGCGATCACGGACCTCGAGGATGACGAGATCGTATGAGTCGAACTGATATCCCCGATCATAGAGCTCCAGATCGCGCTCGACCGGAAATGCGGATCCGAGGTGGAAGAGCTGTCCTGTCTGCTTGTTGACGATTACCCCGTTGCAACCGGCCATCGACCCCTCAGACAGGAACGGAAAGTACCAGCCATCTCTCAGCTCCCGCGCTTCGCCGAGCCGCAGGCCCTCGCGCAAGACAGCGGAGCCCGAAGCAGAGACGCGCGCGTCGTTCTCGTCCAGCATCGCGCTGGCATCCTACACCGCAACACGCCTTGCTCCGCCGCCAGCTCGCGTCGACAACTGCGTGTCACCTCGTCGTATCCGCCTTTCAAACTGTGTCCACGGGATCGGATCGAGCCCGCTCTTCGAGGTCGCTCGCCGGCGCGCCGCTTAGCGGTTCGTCTCTCTAGTTGAGGTCTTGCGTGACCACCGATTGCGCCACGGCGGCGACGATCTTGTCGAGGATCGCGCCCTCGATCGCCTTGACCTTCACCGTGGGCTCCGCGGGGTCGTAGTCGATCGAGGCCCCGCGCTGGTCGCCGTTGATGTGGACGATCACGCGTCCGCTGCGGTCCGTCAGCTCGAATGCCCACTCGATCGCGAAGTGCGAGTAGCCGCGCACACTGTCCTCGTAGACCGACAGCGTCTTCACTTCGGCCAGAAAGTCAGGTTCCGTCGACGGCTCGCTCGGGGTGAGCAGCCCCGATAACGCCGTCACGGTCGCCAGCTCGAACGTGCGACGGAAATCGATAAAACAGTATCGATAGCCGCCGGTCGGAATCATGCATACCGGGTTCTCGCTGACGCCGGCCTTGAAGCCGAACGTCTTCGCGCTGGGGCGCCGAACGATCGTGGATCCCGGTTTGGGCTCGAGCGCGTCCATCGTCACCGTCGTCACGCACGAGGAGATCGCCAGCGCAGCCACAGCGAATGCGGTCAACCGCTGCATGCTCGGAGCATACAGGCTCGCATCCGAGCCCGCGGGTTGCTGTGACGCTCTCAGATCCGCTGCTGCCTTCGCATGGCCGCTGGTCCGCTCGGACGCGAGCAGCACGGGCGGCGGCGCGGCCGACGCGACCGCGGTGCTGCCGATGGCTCGCCCGCTGGCCCGTGCGGCTCCACGATCGTGCTGCGGCCGCCTCCACTGCTAGCTCGAGCGCCGCCGCCGCGTCGAGACGAGCCCCGCACACACGACGAGCACGACCGCGATGCCGCCGTCGGCGGACCCGGTCGAGCAACCGCCGCCGCCGCCGCTCCCGCTGCTGTCCGCGGTGCCGACCGTGATGGTCGCGGTCGCCGTCTGGGAGTTGTGATCGATGTCGTACGCGATCGCCGTGATCGTGTGCGAGCCGAGGGCGAGCGACGACAGCGTCGTCGTGGTCCACGGATCCGCGTTGAGCCTCGTCATGCGCTGGCCGTCGATCTGGATCTCGATCCACGCCGTCGTGTCCGGATCGGGTGCGGCCTGGATCGAGAACCCGGGCGGGACCGTCGCGCCATCCGACGGAAACGTGATGGTCACCGCTGGGCCCGCGCCGGCGACGTTGCCGATCGCTTTCAACATCGCCTGATCAGGCGTGCCGACGCCCGTCGGACCGTCCCACCCGAGCACGGAGTTGCACAGCGTACCGCCGCAACTGCCGGAGCTTCCGGTCGTGACGTCCGTGAACGCGTCGCGATGTTTGTAGACGAAGGCCGCGCGTGCATCCCCATGGCCCGCCCCCGCGAACAAGGCCGCGCTGAGCGGTGCGGCCGCGCTCGTGCCACCGACGACCGACCACTGCCCCTGCTTGGCGTTATAGACCGCGACGCCGGTCATCGGATCTGCGATCGCGGAGATGTCGGCGACCGCTCGCATCGAGCACGGCGCGTCGGTCGGCGACCACGTCTGCTTCGGGATCACGGCGCTGCACCCGCTGCCCGCGCCGCTCCACGCCGATGACACTCCGCCTGCGAAGCTGACCCCGCCGACCGCGATCGCGAACGCCGAGCTCGCCGGATACTCGACGCCTCCCGCGTAGCCATTGTCGCCGGTCGAGACGAACGTTCCGATGCCGGGGTTGTCGTAGTCGCCCTCCGACATCGGCGAATCGGCGCCCTCCATACCGCCCCAACTGTCGCTGATCGCGTCGACCTGCAGCCGCCTCGCGACCGTCTGGCCGACTTCTAGGCCGGCACCCGCCGAGTCGGCCTGGATCACGATGATCTTGCAGCGCGGACATCCGGCGCTGATCATCTGGACGTCGAGCGCCGTCTCGCCGATCCAGCCCTGATCGGTGTCGCCCGCGAGAGGTGACGTGTCGCCGTTGTTGTTGACGATCGTGAGACAGCCGCTCGCGATCGTGCAGTCACCCAGGTTGTACTGCTCGCGATACACGGCGAGATCGGACTCGAGATCTTGGTAGCCGTAGGCGTCGACCACCGCGATCGTGATGCCGTCGCCGAGCGTCGGGTCGATGTTGTAGATCGCTTGCAAGTCGTCGGCGCCGAATCCTTGCGGCGCGCTGCTCGTGAGCTGGCTGCCGTGCTCGTCGACGAGGACCTGGCCTTTGCACGAATGATCGCGGCACATCGGGCGCTCGCTCGCTCCGGCAGGCGGCTTCCACGGTGTCGGGCGATCGGCACGCGTGGTGGACGAGACCGAGATCGTGACGAAGATCCCGGCGCAACAGACGATGTTCCTCACTCGCGGGACCCTATCAACGGATGCCCGATCTGCTATCGCCTGTCGTGCAGCCGACGCTGTCCGACCGATAACTCGACGCCGCAGCGGCCAGCGGCGGGTCGGGGCGGCACGCGGCCCTAGCGAGCGCGCGCTTCGCGCTTCGCGAGCTCGACGTCAACAGCGGCTCGACCGACGGCGTCAAGTCGATCGAGATCACGGTCTCGACGAACGGCGCGCAGATCGTCGACTCGTGGATGACGGGCGTGAGCAAGTTGGAGCGACGTCGCAGCGAAGCTGCGGCCGTTCGTCGCGCGTCGCCGCCCTCGCATCACGGTGTGCTTGGCGGAGGCGAGGGGTCTGCGAGCGTCGCGCCGGGATGGTATCTGGTCGCGAGCTCGTCGAGCCCGAGCGGCATGACCCCCTCGAATCCCGCGTTGCAAACATCGTTGATGGCGCTCGCGAGATCGAGTCCGGTCACGCCGGGTGCGGAGGCGACCTCGATATCCTGGCGATCGAAGAAGAACGCCGACATCTTGTGCTTCTTGAGGGTCTCGGCAAATTGCGTGTACGGTGGATCGAATACCTGGAATTCGTTGATCACCGACACGCCGAGCATGCGCTGCTTGGGCTCGAGCTCAAGCGAGAGCCGCTCGTGCACGTGATCGCGATCCTGCTCGGGCGGTTCGGGATCGAGGAGCTGGCACACGGTCTTGAATCGAGGGTTGTCGAGCGCCTCGAGCGAGGTCGGCGTGCGGCCGCTCTCGCGCACCGCGCGGACCCCTGCGATCACGCCGGCGGCGGGCGCATCGGGCGTGAACCCGACCATGAGCATTTGCCGTGCCCTTGCCTTCTTCAGCGCGTCGGAGAGTCTGCCCCACTCCTTCGGCAAACGCTCCGGGGCGAACCCGAGTGACTCGCCGTCGAGCGTGACTGCATCCTTCGAGATGACCAGACCGCGAAACGCGCTCGCCTGTTGCCCGCGAGACTCCGACGCGCTTCCCGGTGACGCCGATCCGGCCGGCGTCGAATTGCTCTTGCCACACGCGACCACCAGCAGCGCCACGATCGAGATCCGCATCGCGCAATGCTACTCGTCATGTCGCGTCACGGCGCGAAAGACCCCGGTGCGCTTACGACCGTCTCGGTTGGACTCGCGCGCAGGTTCCCGGGACCCGCTGGGTCCGGTGTTGTTTCGCAGATGCTGTTGTCCTCGCTCAAGACGATTGCTGGCGTCAAGGCGCGAGCTCGCCCACCGGCAACCAGTTCGACGTGACGCTCCAGTAGTCAGGCGCAGCGGTTCCGCATCACGGCGAACGCATCAGCTGCACGACGTCGTGGTCGGCATTCACTGCGAACAGTCTTCGGGGCACAGCCGCGCGTCCTCGAGCACCGAGCAGATGCCGTCGCCGCAATGTGGCGCGCTCGGGTCGCACGACGACCGCGGCGGGCACAGCGGCGTGCAGCGCGCCCAGCAGTCCGGATCCGCGCAGCCGACGAGGCCGTCACCGTCGGTGTCGACGTCGATGCAGGCGTCGGCCGGGTACGACACCGACGAGTACTGCTCGGTCCAGACATCCTGGAGGGGGCCCGACGTTTCGTCGAGCGCGCCGCCGAACATCACCAGCTCCGCGTGGCGGTTGTCGTACACGATCGACGGATGCAGGCGCGGCGACGGCGCGGTGACGATCGCGCGCTCGGTCCACGTGGTGCCGTCCCACTCCCACGTCGCGACCGCGTTGTCGAGTCCGGTCACGATCACGACCACGGTGCCACGCAACGGATCGTACGTGCCGACTACGGCACCTGCGGGCGGCGATGCCGCGGGCGTCTGTGGTGTCCACTCGCTGCCATCCCACGTCCAGGTGTCGGCCGGAATGGGATTGCCCAGCACATCGGTACCGCCGAACAACACGGTCACCTCCCGACGCTCGTCGTAGACGAGGGCCGCGCCCATCCGCGCGGGCGGAGTCTGCGTCGATGACATCGGCATCCAGTCGGTGCCGTCCCACTCCCAGGTGTCCTGGCTGGTCACGGCACCCACGTGACCACCGAACATCACGACGCGATCGCGGCGCGTATCGTATGCGAGTGGCGAATTTGTCCGCGCGGGTGGTTTCGTCATGGTCACGTCCGTCCATGTCAACAACGACCCATCCCACAGCCAGGTCTCTTGATCGCTCGAGCTGCCACCGAACAGCACGACATGATCACGTGTCGCGACCATGCATGGACCGGAACGGTCGCCCGGATTGGTGGACCCCGTCGATCGATCGGTCCAAGCGAGCCCGTCCCACTCCCAGGTGTCGTGGTCGGCCAAAGTAGACGTCCCGCCGTACATGACGATAGTGCCACGCAGCGGCTGATACGCGAGACTCGCCGACCATCGGGCTGTCGGCGTCGGCAGCGTCTCTTGCGTCCACGCTCCGCCCGAGGTCTTCTCGATCCATGTGTCGCCGAGCCGGGTGCTAGTCGTCATCACCTCGTTGTCCCCGCCGAACAGCACGAGCTGGTCGACATCCTCGTCGTATGCCATCTGCGTGCTCGCTCGCGAGCTCGGAGCGTTGGCCGTCCCCATCGGCGGCCATGCGCCGTTAGCCCAGACGAATTCGCTGTGCGAATAGCCCCCACCCTGATCGAACGTGAACAGCAGCGCGACATCCCCGCCGTGGGTCGCAGAGAGTGCACGAGTGCTGATGCAGAGCGGAGCCGCCGTGATCGCATCCCACGATGTCCCGTTCCAGGTCCACGTCGCGCCGAGTGTCGGATAACCACACGTGTACAGCAGGAGCTGCTGACCCTGGGCGTCGTACGCGAGCAATCCGTTCGGCTCCGGCTCTGAAGCCGTCGTCGTGAGATCGTGCCAGTCCGTCCCATCCCACAGCCATGTCTCGCTCGCTCCGAGCGTTCCGAGCCCGCCGTAGAGCACGAGCTGGTGCCGGCTCGCGTCGAAACCAAACGCGGCGGAATAGCGCGGCGACGGCGCGGTCGTCGCCGGCGTGCGCTCGGTCCAGACGATGCCATCCCATTCCCACGTGTCGCCGAGAGTCTGCGGGTCGTCGCCGCCGAACAGCACGACCACGCCGCGGTCGGCGTCGTACGCCATTGCCGCGTAGCCACGCGGCGACGGCGAGACTGGAGGGACGATCTGGCGCCACGTCAGACCATCCCACTCCCACGTATCGCCGAGCGGGCCGACGTCGAATCCGCCGAACATCACGACGCGCTTGCGCTTGCTGTCGTAGGCCATTGCATGGCCCTGTCGTGGCGGCGGCGGTTGCGGCGTGGCGTCGGCCCAGGCGTCGAACTCGATCTGGCACGTCGACGTGCAGCCGTCGTGCGACAGCCCGGCGAGGCCGTCGTCACACTGCTCGCCTTTGACAAAGTCGACGTAGCCATTGCCGCAGGTCTCGTTCGACAGGCAGTCGGCGGAGCAGCCGTCGCCGGAACGCTGGTTGCCGTCGTCGCACTTCTCCGGCCCCTCGACCTTGCCGTCGCCGCAGATCACCAGCTCGCACACACCCGACGTGCACACGCCACCGATATCGTTGGCCTCGCAGGTCGTGCCGTCGGCAATCCCGGCGCACGCGGCGAGCTGGCTCGGCGACGCGCAACCGATCACGGTGCACGTCGAGCCGACGGGACACACGAGATCGCCGCACGGCACGGTGCGATCGACGAGGCAACCCGCGACGAGCAGCACCCAGACCAGTCGCATTCCACCACCGTATCACTTGGCCGGTCGCGATACGATCGACGTCTGTTCGCCATGGTCTGGGACGACACCGGGTCCGGCGAGCTCGGGGCGTGGTTGGCGCCGTAGCGAGCGGATGCGGTCACGCGCGCTCATGGTGTTGGCGTCTCGCGACGCGTCGCGGGGTCGCGGTTATAGTCGCAGGCGTGACGTCCTCGCGGCCACCGCGGTTCCGAGCCAGCGACGGCATCGTGCTCAGGACACCCGCCCTTCCGGTCGGCGTGCTGCTCCACTGGCCCCGCGACGAAGATGCGGCGCGCCGTTACCTGGAGACGCTCGTCGACGACGCCACAGTGCGCGAAGCGGTGTTCGTCGCGTCACCGAGCCTTTCCGAAGCGATCGAGGTCTGGCGCAAAGCACCGCTGTCGGCGGCCGGGCAGCGCGCCGAGCATGCGCTGGTCAAGTACCTCGCGCGCATGAGCGCTCGCGCCACCCCGTTCGGGCTGTTCTCGGCGATCTCGGTCGGCCAGCTCGGCAAGACCACGTCGCTCGAGCTCGCGCCCAAGGCCGAGTACCGGCGGCGTACGCGCATCGACAACGATTACCTGTTCGTGCTCGCGGAGCAGCTCGCGGGTCGGGCCGAGACGCGGGCCAAGCTGACCTACCGCCCGAACACGTCGATGTATCGTCACGCTGGGCGGATCCGCTACGCAGTCGCCCGTATGGAAGGTACCGAGCGTCGCTACCACCTGGCCGCCGTGGACGCGACGCCCTACATCGAAGCAACGCTCGCGCGCGCCGCGAGTGGGGCGCGCCGCGACGTGCTCGCCGCCGCGCTGGTCGGCGACGAGGTGGCGCTAGAAGACGCGACCGCGTTCATCGACGAGCTGATCGAGGAGCAGCTGCTGGTCTCGGAGCTCGGCGTGTTCGTCACCGGGTCCGAGCCGCTCGACGCCTTGCTCGACCAGCTGCGCGCCGCCGACATCGCCGAGCCGATCCCCGTCCTGGAGCGGGCGCGCGCCGATCTCGCGGCGATCGACGCCGGGGGCACCGGAGCATCATCCGACCGGTACCGCGCGGTCGCCACCGCGCTCGAGGTGTTGCCCGCGAAGCCCGACATCGCGCGCCTGTTCCAGGTCGACATGATCAAGCCGGCGGCCGCAACGCTGAGCACGCGCATCATCTCCGACGTGGCGCGTGTCATCGAGCAGCTCGTGTCCTTCGTACCGACGCCGAAGGATCCGCTCGATGGCTTCAAGCAAGCTTTTCGCGCGCGCTACGAGGGAGCCGTCGTGCCCCTCACCCAGGTGCTCGACGAAGAATCCGGCATCGGCTTCCAGGCGGCGAACCAACCCGGGCAGGAGGGCGCACCATTGCTCGCGGGGCTCGATTTCCCCGACGGTCCCGGCGAAGACCGCGAGCGGTGGAGCACGTTCGACAAGCACATGCTGAAGCGCCTGCATCTCGCGATCGCGGCCGGCGCCGACGAGATCGTGCTCGACGCGGCGGACATGCAAGCGATGAAGCTCCGCGACCCGACGCCGGCGCCGGAGGCATTCGCGGCGACGCTGCGGCTCGAGCGCGATCCGACCGACCCGCGCGCCGAACCAACCGTGTATTTCGACTCCGCCGCCGGTCCGCCCGGAGCGCGGCTGCTCGGCCGCTTCGCACACGCTTCCCGTGACGTCGAGACGATCGTGCGTGCTCACCTCGCGGCCGAACAGGCGCTCCACCCCGACGCCGTGTTCGCCGAGATCGTCCACCTCGACGAGGGCCGCGTCGGCAACATCCTGTGCCGCCCGGTGCTGCGCAGCCACGAGCTGGTCTATCTCGGGCTGTCCGGCGCGCCGCGAGACGCGCAGATCACGCTCGATGATCTGCTCGTCGCAGTGCGCGATGACCGCGTGGTGCTCGTGTCCGAGCGCCTCGGCAAGGAGGTCGTCCCGCGGCTCACCACGGCTCACAACTTCCGCGGATCGCAGAACCTCGGCGCGTATCGCTTCCTGTGTGCCCTCGCCGCGCAGGGCGTTTGGGGCGTGTCGTGGTCGTGGGGCGTGTTGAAAACGGCGCCGTTCTTGCCGCGGGTCCGGATCGAAAACGTGCTCGTCGATCGCGCGGTGTGGAATCTGGACAAGCAGGACCTCGCGAGCATCACGACCGCCGTTCGCGCCGCGAGCAACCACCCCGAGCAGCGCGGCAAAGTGCTCG
This sequence comes from Kofleriaceae bacterium, assembly GCA_035500135.1. Classification (GTDB taxonomy): domain Bacteria; phylum Myxococcota_A; class Polyangia; order Haliangiales; family Haliangiaceae; genus JABFXX01. The sequence goes on along the minus strand of DATJXL010000043.1, from coordinate 1,011 downwards.
ATGCGGTCGCGGCGCTGCGCACCGCGCGCAAGCTGCCGCGCTGGTTCGTGGTCGCCGACGGTGACAACGAGCTACCGATCGATCTCGACAACCCGTTGCTCGCGGCCGCGTTCGCGAACGAAGTGGCCGGCGTCGAGGCGGCCGCGCTCGTCGAACCGTTCCCGTCACTCGACCGTCCGGCCGTGCTCGGTCCGGAGGGAGGCTACGCCAACGAAGTGATCGTCCCGTACGTGCAGACGAAACTGCCCGCGAGATCGATCACGCTCCACGAGCGCTCGACGATCCGTCGCGACTTTCCGCCGGGCTCCGAATGGCTGTACGCGAAGATCTACTGCGGCGAGTCGACCGCGGATCGCGTGCTGACCGAGGCGATCGCCCCGGTCGTGCGAGAGGGCAGCGAGCGCCGAGCCATCGACCGCTGGTTCTTCATCCGCTACGCCGATCCGGACCACCACGTTCGCGTGCGCTTTCACGGCACGCCGGAGCGACTGCGCGATCAGGTGTGGCCGGCGCTCGAGTCCGCGACGGCGCCGCTGCGCGAGGTCGGCGCCGTACACAGGCTCGCGCTCGACACCTACGTGCGCGAGATCGAGCGCTACGGCGGCGACCGCGGCATCGAGCTCGTCGAAGACGTGTTCTGGCACGACAGCGAAGCCGTGCTCGGCATCGTCGAGCTGCTCGACGGTAGCGCCGGCGCGATCGCGCGATGGAAGCTCGCCTTGCGCGGCATCGATTCGCTCCTCGAGGCGCTGGGCTTTGCTGCGGATGCTCGCGCACGAGTGTTCGCGACCGCCCGCGACGATCTCGGACGCGACCACCACGCCGGCCCCGCGCTGTGGGCGCAGCTGGGCGAACGCTTCGCGCGCGAACGCGCCGATCTGGAGCTCGTGTTCGCGCGAGATGTCGAGCGCGACGCCGAGCACGAGCTGCAGCCCGGGTTCGAGCTGCTCGCGCGCCGCGACGCCGCGCTCGTCGAGCTCGGTCGTGTGCTCGCGCGCCGCGATACCGCCG
>DATJXL010000042.1:0-11230 GCA_035500135.1 Kofleriaceae bacterium | reverse complement strand
GACCGCGCCGAGCGCGTCGGGCTGCGTGCCGGTGATGTAGTCGGCGTGGACCGCGAGCTGCTGGACGAGCGCGGGGATGCTCGACGGATCCCTGCGGCGCGCGAGCAGATCCGACACCGTGTCCTTGAGCTTCTGCGGCGCACGCGCGTCGGCCAGGACCGACAGCAGCGCATTCGTGACGTTGCCGCCGGGCAGCTTCGCGAGCGTGGTCACCGCCAGCTCCTTGACGCGATCGAAGCGCGCGTCGTGATCGAGCGCGATCGAGACGAGCGCGCCGACCTGGTCGGCGGGCTCGGCGCCCGCGCCGGGCGTCCAGCCGTCGGCGTCGAACGTCGCGCCCAGCACCGGCGAGCCGACGCCGAGCTGCGTCGTCGCGCGCACCGCGCCGGTCTTCGGATCGAGCGCGACCAGCTCGCCGTCCACGCCGAGCCCGACGATCGCCGCGCCGGTCGAGTCGCTCGCGACCAGCTCGACGCGCGGGTGCTGGTATGCCCACACGAGGTCGCCGGCGGCCGAGAACCCGAACACGTAGCGGAAGTAGTGCACGGCGTAGCGATCGCCCTCGAGCTTCATCGCGCCCGCGTCGGTGGCCTCGCCGGTCCACAGCACGCGCGCGCGATCGGCGGCGGTGTAGCCGATCTGGATCGGATCGTAGAGATCGCGGCCGTAGCTCGCGCGATCGAGCTGGGCCGGGATCTGCACGCGGCCGTAGGTCGCGCCTTCGCGACTGCCGGCGGCGCTGCGCGCGTCGAGCACGAACATGCCGCGCTTGGAGCCGTAGTACGCGGTCGTGCTGGTCGCGCGCACGATCGAGATCTGCTCGTCGAGCCCGCGCAGCCGCGCGAGCTGCTTGCCGGTCTTGCCGTCGACGAGCGACAGCCACTGCGAGAGGTACGGCGAGTAGACGAGCCCACCCTGCGCGGCCGGCGCGCCGAGCTGACCGTCGGCATCGGCGTGCCACAGCTCGTCGCCCGACGCGCCGTCGAACGCCGCGAGCCGCCACGACGACGCCGTGCCGGCGACGCGCCACGTCGCGTACGCGCGCTCGCGATCGGCGGCGGCGCCGACGAATTCGCCCGACATCGCGACGCGCCAGCGGGTCGCGCCGTTTTGCTGCGAGCGCGCGACGAGCTGGCCTTGCTCGATGTCGACGACGAAGTCGCCGCCGACCCACACGCGCGACGTCACGTCGGCCGGCACCTTCCACAGCACGTTGCCGCCGGCGAGATCGTAGGCGGCGAGCTGCTTGGTCGGGCCGCCGATCACGACGAACACGCGCGGCCGGCGGGCCGCATTCTCGGGCGTCGGCTGCTCGGGCAGCTGGCGCGCGGCGAGCGCGGCGGCGACCTGACTGCGATCGTTGTCGACCGAGCTCGTGAGCCGGAACTGCGCCGACGGGCCGCACGCGACCACCGCGCAGAGCACGAGCACGCGCTTCATTTCCCGCCCCCGATCTTGGCTTCCACCGCGTGCTCGGCCTCGCTGCGCGACGGCCGCGGCGGCGTCTTGGGCGTCGCGTCGATGTAATCGGTCAGCGCCGACAGCGCCGCGGGATCCGAGAGGTTCGCGAGCGCGTGCACGACTTCGACGCGCGCGGTGTCGGGGCCGAAATCGGCGCGCTTCAAGATCGCGCCGAGGCACAGCGCGAGCGTGGCCTCCGGCACGTGGCCGAGCTGGTCGCCGATCTTGCGCGCGAGATCCGGATCGGCGAGCTGCGCGAGCGCCCGCGCCGCCGGCTCCTCGCCTTTCGCGAGCAGCGCGAACAACGGCTCGACCGCGGCGGTGATGTGGCCCTTCGCCGCGGCATTCGCGGCCGCGCCGCGCACGATGCCGGTCTGGTCGTGCAGCCCGTGTACGACCGCGGCCTGCGCGACCGGATCGGGATACAGCGCGAGCGCGCCGATCGCGGCGCCGCGCACCGACGGATCGCGGTGGCCGGCATAGCGCACGAGCGCGGACACGTCGGGCGGCGCGGGATGGCCGGCGAGCGCGCCGATCGCGGCGACCGCGACCGGCGCCGGCGGGCCGAGCGCGAGCGCGTCGAGCAGCGCCTCGTGCGCGGCCGGATCGGCTGCGTCGCCGAGCGTGTCGGCGGCCTTCGCGGCCTGCTCGGCGTCGTCGCCGGCGAGCGCGGCAGCGAGCGGCGCGAGATCGAGCTTGGCCTTCTTCGGCGGCCCGGCGAGCGCGGGCGCGGCGAGCAGGAGCCCGACGAACAGCGCTCGCATCTTCATGCCGCCGTCGTATCACACTGGCGCGAAGCGAATCGAGTACAACCACCTCCGTGGATCCCGCAGTCCTCCCGATCCTGGCCTGCCCGCGGTGTCGCACCGCGGCGCCGTTCACGGACCCGCGCGCGCCGCGCTGCACCGCGTGCGGGCTCGAGCCGCAGACCGCGGTCGCCGGCGTGCTCGACCTGCTCGACACCCAACTGGCCGGCGAGCCGACCGCCGCGAGCACCGAGCAGCGGCTCATGGAGAGCGGCCTGGTGGCGCGCCTCTACGATCGCGTGTGGCGGCCGACGTTCGTGCGGCTGCTCGCCGGCAAGGGCGCCGGCGCGGCCGTCGGCGGGCTGTCCGGCGAGCTGTTCATCCACAAGCATTCGCTCGCGCTCGACGATCGGCCGGGGCCGTGGCTCGATCTGTCGTGCGGGCCGGGCGCGTTCGTGCGCGCGCTCGCCGCGGCCGCGCCGGGCGCGCTGGTCGTCGGTCTCGACATCTCGCGCGCGATGCTCGAGGTGGCGGCGCAGCGCACGCGCGGCTACACGAACGCCGTGCTCGTGCGCGGCGACGCGCACGCGCTGCCGTTCGTCGACGGCGCGTTTGGCGGCGTCAACAACGCCGGCGCGCTGCACGCGTACGACGATCCCGAGCTCGTGTTCCGCGAGGTCCGCCGCGTGCTCCGGCCCGGCGGCGTGTACGTCGGCTCGACGTTCGCCGAGGCGCCGTCGCTCGTCGGCCGGCTCGCCGCGCGCGCCGCCGGCATCCGGCGCTTCGAATCGGGCGAGCTGCGCGCGTGGCTGCAGCGCATCGGCTTCTCCGATTACGAGGACGTCCGCCTCGGCGGCGCGTTCGTGTTCCGCGTGCGGCGGCCGTGAGCCCTCACGGGCACGAATACACCGCAGCCGTCGGCAGATCGATCGGCGTGTCGAACGTGCCATTGCCGAGCTGGCCGCGGGTGTTGTCGCCCCAGCAGCGGATCTCGTCGCCCGGCAACACGGCGCACGCGTGATCGTTGCCGACCGCGAGCGCCGACGCTGGAGCGGGGAGCGGCACCTGCACCGGCGACGCGCTCGCAGCCGGGGTCAGCGAGCCGATGCCGAGCTGGCCCACGTTGTTCGTGCCCCAGCACCATACGGTGCCGTCGGTCTTGCGCGCGCATGTCGTACCGTCGCCGGTCCCGATCTCTGCGACCGAGCCGAACGGCGAGCCAGACGCGATCACCTCGGCTGGAACGATCGACACGACGCCGGTGCCCATGTTCCCGTCGCCGAGCTGACCGTCCGTGTCGTCGCCGAAGCAGTACATGGTGCCGTCGGCGAGCTGCGCGCATGTGAACTGGTTCGCCGACCGCGCGTCCACGACCGACGCGAGCGGGACGACGTCGGGATACGGCTGGTTCGTCTGGTTGTCGACGCCGAGCTGACCGGAGGCGTTGTAGCCCCAGCAGCGCAGCGCACCGCTGGTGTCCCACGCGCAGGTGTGCCCGTACGACACCATGACGCCGGCACTGGCGCCGAGCACTCCGTTCATCGTGGTGACCTGGATCGGATAGCCGCTCGCCTGCACGCCGCTGCCACCGATCTGCCCGTACAAGTTCCAGCCCCAGCACTGGAGCGTGCCGTCGGTCATGCGCGCGCACGTGTTCTCCTCGCCGGTGACGATCTCGGCGATGCCGGTGAGCGACGGATTGCCGGGCGTGCTCTGCACCACCTTGCTCGGCGACGCGACGGCGGACTTCGTCGTGAACGTCGAGCAATCGCCGACGATGCCGTTTCCGACCTGGCCGCACGTGTTCCCGCCCCAGCACCACGCCGTGCCGTCGTCGCGCAGCGCACACGACGTCTCCTCGACGCCGCACGAGATCTCGACGACGTGGTCGAACGGTGGGCCGCCGGGCGATTGCAGCACCTCGACCGGCGTCGGCGACTCGCCCGGATTCAGCGTGCCGAGCCCGAGCTCGCCGAGCGCGTTGTTCCCCCAGCACCACACCGTGCCGTCGCCGCGCAGCACGCACGTGTGCCCGCCGCCGGCCGAGATCTGCGCGACGCATGCCAGCGACGCGTCTACGGCGGGCGCGTCGCGCGCCTGCACGTCGAACCCCGAACGACATGCAACCAGCACGAGCGAGACGACCAGCGTGCGGCGCACGCTTCCATCCTACACGCGGTGCGACTCGATCAGAACTTCCCGCCGAGGACCGTGAGCGCCGCGCCGTGCTGGTTGTTCGCGAGCTGGGGCGACAGCGGCGCGATCGCGAGGCCGCCGAGGTGCCACTTCCCGTCGGAGTCGCGGCCGACCACGGCAGGTGGCGCGTCGGCGGGCTTCGCGTCGTCACGAACGTCGAGGCCGACGTCCATGTCGCGCGTCAGGTAGAACCCGAGCCACGCGCCTGCGATCAGCCCGACCGTCGACAGCGCGCCGACTCCGCGCTGCACGCCGCTGTCACCGGGACCGGCCGCGAGGATGACCAGCGGCACCGCGCCGCCGGCGGCCGCGAGCCCGGCGACGCGCAGCATGCGGCGCGGCGTCGTGTTCGACTGCGGTGCGGTGACCAATCCGACGACGACGCCCGCCGCCGCGCCGAGCGCGGCGTTGAGCGAGTACGCCTCGGCCTGCGCGGGCTGCATCAACATGCCGACGGTGAGCCCGCCGACCGCGCCGATGCCGGCGAACGTGTCGACGAGCGCGACGTCGCCGCGCGTGAGCTCGTCCTGACGCGCGTACAGGATGCCGGCGCCGAGGCCGACCGTCGACCCGATCGCGCCGCCCATCAGCACGCCCGGTGCGTGGACGTAGCCGTTGTTCGCGCCGGTCGCGGTGCCCGACATCATCGCGCCGATCACGCCGCCCCACAGCGCGGCCGAGCCGACCGTGCGCACTTGCGCCTCGCTGGCGTGAAAGTGGGCCGCGATCCGGGGCGCGGCGATCCCGGCGGCCAGGCCGCCGAGCGCGCCGATCGGCACCGCACCGCTCGCCGGGCTGTTGCGGTCGATGTACGCGCCGATCGTCGCGCCGATCAAGCCGCCGTAGAACGCGCCGTGGATCTGCGCGGGCAGCTTCGGATCGTGCGGCGATTCCGGCTTGGGCTCGGCCGGCTTGGTGACCTTCGTCGGATCCTCCATCGGCGTCAGATCGGGCGGATGATCGTTGGGGCCGAGCGGCGGCGCCGGCTCGTCCTCGTGGATGCCGAGCGCCTCGTTGACCTGCTTGATGATGAAGTGCGCGCGATCGGCGGCGTTGCCCTTCGGGCTCTCGACCAGCGCCTCGACCGCGAGCTGCTTCGCGTCGACGTAGATCTTGGCGTCGAACAGCTCCTGCGCGCGCGTCACGAGCTGATCGGCGATCTGCTCCGCGAGCACCGGATCCTGCGCGCCCTGACCGTACGGATCCTGCGGCGCCGGCCCGCGCGGCTGCGCCTGCGGAGCCGGTTGCTCCGGCACCGGATGCGCGGGCGGAAACGGATCCGCGGGCTGCGCCAGCGCCGGGCCCGAGACCGCCCCGGAGATCGCAAGCACCACGAGCACCGCGCGCAGGTTCATCCGCTTCTGGCGTACCACCCCGGCGCCGCTCGAACAACAACTGCGGGCTGGCCGGGTGCCGGATCGGATGGCCCAGATCACGATTTCGTCGGCGGTAACGGCGCCGGATCCGGGGTCGGCCTCGCGATCGGCCCGGAGCGCGGCGCGTCTTTCCAGCGCTTTCGGTACAGGTACATGAACACGACCTGGATTGCCGACAACAAGGGTACCGCGAGCAGCGCCCCGACCAGCCCGTAGCTGTACTCGCCGAGGAAAAGCGCGAAGATCACGAGCACCGGATGGATCTTCGCGGCGGTGCCGATGATCTTCGGATTGAGCACGTTCGCCTCGATCAGATGAATCCCGATGATCCAGAGCAGGATCGCGACCGCGCGGATCACGTCGATCCCCTCCTCGCCCGACACCAGCGCGACGATCACGATCGGCACCGACGACAGGATCGATCCGAAGATCGGCACGAGGCTCATCAGGCCGGCGACGATCGCCAAGATCAGCTTGTACTTCACTCCGAACACGAACAGGCCGATGTACGTGAGCACCGCGTTGATCACGCAGATCAGGAGCTGGCCGCGGATCACGCCCGACAGGCCCTGATCGATGCCATCGATGATCACGTCGTAGTCCTCGCGCACGTTCGACGGGAACAGCGAGCGCAGGAACGCGTGCACCTTGTCGATATCGATCAGGATGAACGCGCCGATCATCAGCGTGAAGAAGAAGCCGAAGATGCCGCGGATGAAGCCGGCGATGATGTCCTGGAACACCCGCACGACGTCGTTGGCCTTCGACTGCAGGCCGAGCAGCGCGCTCTTCACGTAGTGGCGCAGCTTGGCCTCGAGCGTGAGCGGCTCGGGCGGCGCCTCGAGCGCCTCGATGTGAAACCCGCCGTCGGCCGTCGGCTTGACGTCGATGCCGTTCTGGGTGAGCTGCAGCGCGAGCCGGCCGTCGGGCAGCGGCGTGATCGTCGCGGCCGTGCCGGGCGGAACCGGCACGTCGGGCACGACCGGCTGCTCCTCGGGTGCGTTCTTGACGACGGCGAGCGACGGGAAGCGCTTCTCGAGCCAGCGCGACGCCGAGGGCACGTACTCCTCGTTGATCCGCTGGTACACGCCCGGCGCTTCCTTGCCGAGGCGCGCGACGTCGTTCGACAGCCGCGGCACGAGCAGGAACAAGAACCCGACGACCGCGCCGACGAACACGATGTAGCACAGGATGATCGCGAGGCCGCGCGGCATGCGGCGCGTGCCGTCCTTGCGCTGCGACATCCAGCCGACGATCGGCGCGAGGATGTACGCGATCAGGCTCGCGAAGATGAACGGCAGCAGCACGGCGTGCCCGAGCACGAGCACGAGCACGACGAACAGCGTGAAGCCCCAGCGCGAGAAGAACCGCCGGATCGGCCCACCGTCGCCGAGCAGGGTCTCGCTGCGCGAGCGGCGGCTGGGCCCGGTGTCGACCGCGCGCGGCACGCCTTCCGACGGCGGCGTGCTAGGTGGTTCGGGCGTCATGGCCGCACGCGGGTATACCGCGAGTCTATTGCGCCTGCTCGGGACCGAACGTCTCGAACGTGGCGGGCGAGCTCTGGTTCGCGTACTCGGTCGCGATCCACGTCGCGCTGCGCGCGCCGACCGCGAACCGTCCCTCGTCGATCCGGCCGTGAATGTGGTAGCCGGGGTTGCCGCCCCAGTCGAGCGTGGCGAACACGCTGACGGGGTTCGGCGTACCGGGGCCGCACGTGAACGACAGCGACTGTGCGGCCCCATCGAGGTACAGCGCGTTGCCCGGCTGCGTGCCGGTCGCGGCCTGCGGCAAGCCGTTGTAGAACTCGGCGGCGACGTACAGCCATCGGTTCGCGAGGCCCGATGCGGTGGTGCCGAGCACCTCGCCCGCGCCCGTGTTGAAGCCCTCGCAGCCATCGATCTCGAACCAGAGGTCGTAGACCGCGCCGGTCGTGGCGACGAACGCGAGCGGCCCGGCGTCGAACGGCCCGTCGAAGTACAGCCAGAACGTCACGGTGTCGACCGCGCCGGCGCTGGTGTCGAGCCCGGTCGTCGGCGCGGCGACGTCGGCCGTGCCGTCGAAGCTCGCGGCGCCGCGGATCTGGCCGGCGCCGGCGGTCGCGCCCTGGGAGCTCGCGTCGTTCATGCCGGTCGAGTCGGCGACGTCGAGCGTCGTGCCGTCACCGAAGTGGTAGACACCGGTGAAGCCGTTCGTCCAGACGTTCGCGGGCTGCGACTGATCGGGCGCGGTCGCGTCGCCGTAGTAGAGGTAGAGCGTCGTATCGGTGGTCGCCGACAGCGTGGGGACGTTCACCCACGCGACGAGCGCCGGCTCGAGCGACTCGAGCTCGAACGCGAGCACGACGTTGTTCGCGTCGGTGAACGCGATGCGGTTCTGCGCGTGCGCGGCGAGCCCGGGATCCGACGGCGACGTGACGAGCACGGGAAAGTCGGTCTGGTCCGCGGCGACCTGCGCGTGATCGAACACGATCGGCTGGCGATACGGCCACCTCGTGTTCCACCAGTCGCTGGTGGTCGGCGTGTCGGGGCTGGCCGTGAAGTGAACGTGCCCGCACGCACCGGCGAGCGCGCACAGCACGACCGCGCGGCTCAACCGCCGCGCCTCCAGACGCCCGAAAACCAGCCGCCGACCCGGTCGAGCAGCGAGCGACGCGTGCCCGCGCGCGCGAGGTCCTCCTCGCTGAGGCCGGGGTCGAGCGTCGGCGGCGGCAGCGCGAGGTCCGGCCCGGCATCGAGCAGCGCGTCGCGCGTGCGCGGCGCGGCGCGGCGCTCGCGCGCCTGCACGGGCGGCGGCTCGACGCCGGTCTCCATCCGCATCGTCCCCCACCGCCGGCACTGCGCGCACCGCCAGCTGAACTGCCCCGGGCGATGCCCGCAGCTCGAGCACTGCCAGCGGCCGCGCAGCGCCCACGCCAGCGCTCCCTGCTCGCCCGCGAGCGCGACCAGCGCCGGCTTCGTATCCTCTCCCCGCGCGATCGCGAGCCGCGCCGCCGCGACGCGTGCGGCGAGCGCCTCGGGAAACGTCGCGTGCAGCTCGCGCGCGAGCGTCTCCTGCGCCGCCGCCGACGCGCCGGTCGCGAGCTGCGCGCGGATCAGCGTGAGCTCGAGCCGCGGCCCGGTCTGCGCTTCGATCTCGGCGAGCACGGCGAGGACGCGGTCGAGGGAGGTGGCGTCGGGCGTCGGACGTCGGGCGTCGGTCGGAGCCAGCGCGCCGCCGCGGCTACCGCTGCCGCTGCCGCTGCCGGTCCCGCTGCCGCTGCCGCTGCCGCTGCCGCTGGCCGAAGCCGAAGCCGATGCCGCTTCCGTATCCGTTTCCATATCCGCATCGAGATCCGCCTCCGACCCTCGACGCCCGACGCCCGACGCGCCGTTCTCCTCCGCCGCAACCAACCCCGCGATCAAATGCGGCCCCAACCCCGGCTCCGCGAGCAGCGCCTGCTTGATCCGCTCCCGCGCACCGCGATGATTCCCGCGCGCCGCCGCCAGCTCCGCGGCGGCCGCGAAGAAGTGCGCGGTCTCGGCGTGCTTCTGCGCCGCCTTCAATAGATTCTTCGCGGAGTCGAGATCGCCGCGCCCGAGCGCCGACTGCGCGGCGGCGACGAGCAGATGATGCTCGCGCACGCTGGTGTCCTCGCTGCGGCGCCGCCCGAGCCGCTGCCACATGCCCGCGGCCTCGTGAAAGCGCGCCTGCTCCTCGTACAGGGAGCCGAGCGCGCGCAGCGCGCCTTCGTGGCCGGGATCCTCGAGCAGCACCTCCTCCATCGCGCGCGTCGCGCGCCGCGGCATGCCAGCGGCGCGGAAGTCCATGCCGAGCTCGTACATCGCGCGCGTGCGCAGCTTGCGCCGATCGCGCTCGCGTAGCGCGAGCGCCTGGTGCACGCGGATCGCGCGCTCGTGCTCGCCGCGGCTCCGAAAGATCGCGCCGAGCGCGAAGTACGGCTCGACGTCCTCGATGTTCTCCTCGACCACCGTGCGCAGCTCGTTGACGACCGTGTCGTGATCGCGCGCGATCAGATGATTGATCGCGCGCATGTACGCGCGGCTGTGACGCGCGGCGCGCTTGAGCTGGCGGTCGTCGGGCACGTAGTAGCGGCCGACCAGCACGCCCGCGGCGAGTGCGCCGAGCCCGACGAGCAACAAGACAAGCGCCGCACCCATCTCCGACCAAATCTATTCGATTTCGACCCAGCGCGCGCCGCGATGGACGAGGAAGAACTGGCCCCGGCTCTGGCACTGGCCGTCCCACCACGCGTTGCAGCCGTAGGTCACCGCGAAGTCCGCGACGCCGTCGCCGTCGATGTCCACCACGCCGAGCTCGAGCCCGACGAGCGCGCGGCGCACCCCCGACAGCGTGTCGTCGTGCAGGATGACCTGCTCGATCGCACGAGCGTCGGCAGGTGTGGCCGGCGGCAGGCCGACCGGCACGTCGCCTTCGAGCACGAGCACGCCATCGTCGCCGTCGCGCAGGTCGTAGTCGAACCACGGGACCGTGACCTGGCCGTGCACGGCCTTGCCGCGCGCGACCACGCCGAGCAGCGGGCTCACGACGACGACCGGGCCTTCGGGCGGCGCCACGCCGTCGCCGGAGGTCAGCACGCGCACGCTGCCGGCCACCGGCGCGATCTTGCGCTTCGCGCAGTCGGCGCAGCGCTCGCCGATCGCGCCGGGCGCCGGCTGGAACGTGCCGAGCCACGCACGCGGCGGCGCCGCGGCCGCCGTGGTCGCGACGAGCAAGCTAAGGAGCCAGGCCCTCGTCATCGTCCAGCGCGTCCATCACGCGCGCGGCCTGTGCGCTCGGAATCTCGGGCAGGTCCTCGAGCGGCGCGGGCTCGGTGAACGGCAAGTTGCGCAGCCGCGCGAGCTCGCGCTCGAGGCGGCCGACCAGCGACTCGTACTGGCGCCGCCGCCACACGTAGAACAGGCTCCACAGCACGACCGCCGCGGCGAGGATCGTGGCCGCGAGCCACCCCGCGATCAGCGCGGGCAACCAGACGTCGTGCGGCCGCTCGCCGAACAGGCCGGTCAGCCAGGGCGGCGTCTTGATCGCGACCCAACCCGAGTTCGCCACCAGAAACAACCCGGCGACCAGGCCGAGCCCGATCATCGACAGGATGATCGTCGCGGTGGCGGCGAGCCGGAGCCAGCGGATCACCCGCTGACTGTACACGTGCTACCCGAACAGTGCGACCGCGGCGACCACCACCAGCGCGAGGCTCCCGATCGCGAACAGCGCATCGCGTGCCCGTGCGGCCCGCGCGCGTGCCGCGACGCGCTCGAGGCGAACGCGAGTGGCGATGTTCCGGCGCACGAAGCTCGGCGCGATGTAGTTGCGAGGAAGCTCGAGGGTGATGGTCGAGGTCGTCATGGTCCCATCGTGCGTCGGCACCGGGTGAACACGACATGGTAGGCACGTGAGCTGCGCGTTACAGGTGCGTGGGGCTCGCGAGATCGA
>DATJXL010000041.1:0-24571 GCA_035500135.1 Kofleriaceae bacterium | reverse complement strand
GCGAGCGTGCGCGGGCCGGCGGCGGCGAGCCACGCGCCGATCACGCGCGCGAGCTGGCTCTGCTCGATCCGCCCGAAGCCGGCGATCGGCGGCAGCGCGATCGGCAGCGTCACCGCGGCGAACGTGCCCCACGCGAGCCCGCCGGCGAGCAGCCACGGCACCGGCAGCTGGGTGGCCACGAGCGCGGCGAGGCCGGCCGCGCCGACCGCGATCGCCGCGCGGCGCAGCGCGGGCAGCGCGAGCACGTTCACACCGCGGCGCCGGGCGACCACGAACGGCACCGCGACCACGACCAACGCGAGCGCGATCGCGAGCGCGACCACGCCGACGCCGGGCGCCCGCGCCGCGACGTCGGATCGATCGTCCCGTGTCGCGCGGGCGAGCCGGTGCAGCTGGTCGCGCAGCTGACCCGCGATCGCCGCGCGCGAGCCCGGCAGCGCGATCGCGCCCTGCACCGGCGCCGGCGCGTTCGGCCAGGTCGCGCGCACCTCGAAGCGCAGCGCGGCGTCGTCGATCGTCGCGGTGACGACGAGATCCGCACCGCCGCCGCCGGCCGCGACCAGGCGATCGTCCGCGAGGTCGTGCGCGAGCGCGAGCGCGACCGCGTCGGCGCGCCAGTCGCCTTTCGGACCGACCTCGATCGAGTACGTCCGCGGTGCTGCCGCTCGCGCGAGCCCCGCCAGGGCGACGAGCGCGATCACGGGCAGGACGAAACGCATGGCGCGATTGCCGTATCACGCCCCCCCCACATCGCCGACAATGGAGCCATGGACCCGCTCGCCGACGCCCTCGCGAAGTACCTGCCGGCGCAGGGGTTGGTGGTCGAGCTGGCGAGCGGCAGCGGCGAGCGCATCGTCCAGCTCGCGCGCACGTTCGGCCAGCTCGCGTGGCAGCCGACCGAGCGCGATCCGGTGAAGGTCGCGGCACTCGTCCAGGCGCGCGACGCGAGCGGCCTCAACAACGTGCTGCGCCCGATCGAGCTCGACGTGTTTCTCCAGCCGTGGCCGATCGCGCAGGCCGACGCGATCGTCGCGATCGAGTACGCGCACACGGTCGCGTGGGACCAGGTCGCGGCCGCGATGGGCGGCGGCGCGCGGCTGCTCCAGGCGAACGGCGTGTTCATCTTCTTCGGCGCGTTCCGCTTCCACGGCCGCTACGCGGCGAAGGAGCACGAGGATCTCGATCAAGCGCTGCGCGCACGCGATCCCAACCTCGGCCTCCGCGACATCCGCGAGCTCACGGTCGCCGGCACGCGCACCGGCCTCGGCCTCGAGCACGCCGTCGCGACGCCCGCCGGCCACGCGGTGGTCTTCCGCCGCCGGCCGCTCCTGCCGCCGACCGGGCAGTTCCGGATCAGCTGAGCGCCCGCGCGAACAGCGCGAGCGTGCGCGCGAACGAGTCGCGCGACGGGCCCACGCGATACGAGCTGCGCGTGTCGTTGAAGAACGCGTGCGGCGCGCCCGGATAGACGTGCATCTCGATCGCCTTGCCGGCCTGCTTCATCGCCTGCTCGAATGCGTGCGACGGCGCGACCAGGCGCTCGTCCTCCGAGCCGAACATCACCAGCACCGGGCACGCGATCCTCGGCACCGCGTCGGCGGCCGGCGGCTGGCCGTAGTAGATGACCGACGCGCCGAGCGCGGGGTCGGCCGCGGCGAGCGCGCCGGCGAGACCGCCGCCCATGCAGTAACCGACCGCGCCGAGCTTCTTGCCGCCGACCTCGGGTCGCGCGCGCAGCCACGCCGCGATCGCGACCAGGTCTTGCGCGTAGGTCGGCATCATCGCGAACCGCTCGGGCGTGAGCAGCTTGCCGATCGTGCCGCCGATCGACGCGCGCTCGGCTTCGGGCAGCCGCGCGAGCTCGCCGTCGCGCTTGCTCGGATCCATCAGGTTGCCCCACGCGCTCGGCGGCAGCGAGTCGAGAAAGTCCTTCGCGGCCTCCATGCGCGGCTCGGACAGCTCGGGCGGCCGGCCGCCGCCGCGCGAGAACAGATCGGGCGACAGCGCGGCGTAGCCGGCCGCGGCGAACCGGTCGGTGACGTCGCGCATGTGCGCGTCGACACCCCAGATCTCCTGGATGACGATCACGCCCGGCAGCGGCTCGTTCACGCCTGCAGGGTGCGCGAAGTAGCCGTTCATCGGGCCGGGCAATTCGACGGTGCTAGTGGTCAGCTTCACGAGTCTTCCCTTTGCGATGCGACAGCCGCTCGATGAACACGAACAGCGCGGGGATGAAGAAGATGCCGAGCAGCGTCGCGGCGAGCATGCCCGACACGACCGCGGTGCCGAGCACGCGGCGCGCGGATGCGCCGGCGCCCGACGCGAACCACAGCGGCAGCGTGCCGAAGATGAACGCGAACGACGTCATCAGGATCGGCCGCAGCCGCAGGCGCGCGCCTTCGAGCGCGGCGTCGATCAGATCCTTGCCGCGCTCGAAGCCGTCCTTCGCAAACTCGACGATGAGGATCGCGTTCTTCGCGGTCAGGCCGACGAGCACGACCAGGCCGATCTGCGCATAGACGTTGTTATCGAAGTGCCGCGATAACAGGCCGAGGAACGCGCCGAGCACGGCGACCGGCGTCGACAGCAGGACCGAGAACGGCAGCGACCAGCTCTCGTAGAGCGCCGCGAGGATCAGGAACACGAACACGAGCGACAGCGCGAGCGTGCGCGCGGTGCCGCCGGAGGCGACCTTCTCCTGGTAGCTCAGCGCGTTCCACGAGTAGCCCATCTCGGGCGCCAGCGTCTGCTTCGCGACGTCCTCGAGCGCGTCGAGCGCCTGGCCCGAGCTGTAGCCGGGCGCGTTGCCGCCGAGGATCTCGACCGAGCGATACAGGTTGAACCGCACCGTGTACTCGGGGCCGCTGACCGGCTTCATCTTCACGAACGACGACAGCGGCACCATCTCGCCGCGCCCGTTGCGCACGTAGAACCGGCCGACGTCGTCGGCGGTCATGCGATTCGTGGCGTCGGCCTGCAAGAACACGCGCCACTGCCGGCCGAACCGCGAGAAGTCGTTGACGTACGAGCCGCCGAGATACGTCTGCAGCGTGTTGTAGATCTCGGACACCTGCACGCCTTCCTTGAGCGCCTTGTCCTTGTCGACGTCGGCGTAGAGCTGCGGCACCGCGGGCGAGAAGTTCGGCCGCACGTTCTCGAGCTCGGGCCGCTTCTTCGCTTCCGTGACGAACTTGAGGACGTTCTGCACGAGGAAGCCGTAGTCGCCGCCGCTGCGGTCCTGCAGCATCATGCTGAAGCCGCCCGACGCGCTGATGCCGGGAATCGCGGGCGGACCGACCGCGATCACGCGGCCGTCGGCGATGCCCGCGAACTTCTTGTTCAAGCTGGCCAGGATCTGCGTCGAGGTCAGGCTGCCGCGCTCGTCCCACGGCTGAAAGCCGATGAAGCACAGGCCGGTGTACGGCGCGGCGGTGCGCGTGAACAAGCTGAAGCCCGCGACGCCGTTGTAAGTCGCCACGCCCGGCTCCTTGCCGAGGATGTCGTTGACCTGATCGAGCACGAGCTTCGTGCGCTGCAGCGAGGCGCCGTCGGGGAGCTGGATGCCGATGATCGCGTAGCCTTGATCCTCGTCGGGGATGAACCCGCTCGGCAGCTTCCTGCCGAGCGACGCCGACCACGCCGCGACGCCGAGCAGCAAGACGAGCGGGATGAACAGCTTGCGCACGAGCCGGCGGTTGATCCCGACGTAGCCGTCGGTCGCGCGGCCGAACACGCGATTGAAGCCGGCGCCGAGCCGGCCGAGGATGCCGCGCGCCTCCTTGCGCGGGCGGAGCAGCAGCGCCGACAGCGCGGGCGACAGCGTCAGCGCGTTGAACGCCGAGATCAGGACCGAGATCGCGATCGTGAGCGCGAACTGCTGGTAGAGCCGGCCGGTGATGCCGCTCATGAACGCGACCGGGATGAACACGGCGGCGAGGATGAGCGCGATCGCGATCACCGGGCCTTGCACCTGCTTCATCGCGGCGAGCGTCGCGTCGCGCGGCGACATGCCTTCTTCGATGTGGTGCTCGACCGCCTCGACCACGACGATCGCGTCATCGACGACGAGGCCGATCGCGAGCACGAGGCCGAACAGCGACAGCGTGTTGACCGAGAAGCCGAACAGCGGAAACAGCGCGAACGCGCCGACCAGCGATACCGGAACCGTGAGCAGCGGGATCAGGGTCGCGCGCCACGACTGCAAGAACACGAACACGACGAGCACGACGAGCCCGACCGCCTCGAGCAGCGTCTCGAGGATCTCGCGGATGCCGGCCGTGACCGGTCGCGTCGTGTCGAGCGAGATCTTGTACGCGACGCCGGGCGGGAACCGCTTGCTGAGCTCCTCCATCGTCGCGCGGATCTGCTTGGCGACCTCGAGCGAGTTCGAGCCCGGCGACTGGAACGCGGCGACGACCGCGGCCGGCTGGCCGTTGAACGTGCCGTACTGCTGGTAGTTGAGCGCGCCGAGCTCGACGCGGCCGATGTCGCGCACGCGGACGATCGAGCCGTCGGGCGCCTCGCGCACGATGATGTTGCCGAACTCGTCGGGCGTGACGAGCCGGCCCTGCGCGCGCACGGTGTACGTGATCTGGTTGCCGGTCTTCGCCGGCTCGCCGCCGATCTGACCGGCGGGGTTGACGATGTTTTGCTGGCGGATCGCGTTCTGCACGTCGGTGACGGTCAACGCCAGCCGCGCGAGCCGGTCCGGATCGAGCCAGATCCGCAGCGCGTAGTCCGACGAGCCGAAGTTGCGGATGTCGCCGACGCCCTTGATGCGCAGCAGCGCGTCGTTGACGTTGATGAGGCCGTAGTTGGCAAGAAACGTCGAGTCGTAGCGGCCGTCGGGCGAGTACAGCGACACGACCATCAGCGGGAACGCGAGCGACTTCTTGATCGTGACGCCGAAGTTCTTGACGTCGCCGGGCAGGAACGGCTGCGCCTGCGAGTAGCGGTTGTTGACGAGGACGTTGTCGGTGTCGATGTCGGTGCCGACGTCGAACGTGACGGTCTGGTTCATCGAGCCGTCGTTCGCGTTCGTCGACTGGATGTACAGCATGCGATCGACGCCGTTCATCTGCTGCTCGATCGGCGTCGCGACCGACTGCTCGATCGTGAGCGCGTCGGCGCCGGTGTACGTCGTCGTCAGGTTGATCTGCGGCGGCAGGATCTGCGGGAACTGCGCGATCGGCAGGCCGAGCAGCGACACGACGCCGATCAAGACCGTGACGATCGCGATCACCATCGCGACGATCGGCCTGCGGACGAAGAACTCGGACATCACTTCGCCGATCCGCTCGGGCCGCCGCTGCCGCCGCTCCCGCTTCCGCTTGCCGCGGCCGGGCCCGCGTTCGCGTCATGCGGCACGACCGTCGCGCCATCCTGCACGCGCTGCAGGCCGTCGACGATCACCCGCTCGCCGCCGGAGAGGCCGCCGGTCACGATCCGCGCGCCGGTCCCCGTGCTCGGGCCGAGCTCGAGCTTGTGAAACGCGACCTTGTTATCCGGCCCGACGACCGCCGCCGAGTAGGTGCCCTGCACCGACAGCAGCGCCTTCTCGGGCACGACGACCGCGTTCTTGCCCTCGTTCTCGCGGCGGATCCGCACGCGCGCGTACTCGCCGGGCCGGAGCGTGCCGCCCGGGTTCGGCACGAGCGCCTGCAGCTGCGCGGTGCCGCTCGTCGCGTCGATCTGGCGGTTGACCGCGACGATCGCGCCGCGGTGCGGATACACGCTGCCGTCGGCGAGCACGATCTCGACGCCGGGCTCGTCGGGATGCGCGTCGAGCTGCGCGAACTCCTTCTGCGCCCACGCCAGGTCGCGGCCTTCGAGGTGCGCGAACCGCTCGGGGTACTTCACGTAGTCGACCTCGCTGAGCGGGAAATTGACGCGGATCGGATCGAGCTGCGACACCGTCGTGAGCAGCGTCGGGCCGTCCTGGCCGACGAGGTTGCCGACGCGCACGAGCGCGAGGCCGGCGACGCCGTCGATCGGCGACTTGATCGTCGTGTAGCCGAGGTTGAGCGATGCCTCCTGCAGCTGCGCCTCGGCCGCGTGGACCTGCGCGTCGGCGTCGGCGACGGCGGCGGCCGCGTTGTCGACGTCCTGCTGCGAGATCATGCCGGCGCGGAGCAAGCCCTGATCGCGCTCGAGCTCGATCTTGTTCTTCGCCAGCGCGACCTTCGCGCGCGCCAGGCTCGCATCCGCCGACTTCGTCGACGCCTGGTACTCGGTCGCCTCGATCGTGAACAGGACCTGCCCGGCCTTCACCGGGCCGCCATCCTTGTAGCTCTGTGACTGCAAGTATCCGCGCACGCGCGCGCGGATGTCGGCGTTGACGTAGCCATCGAGCGAGCCGACGGCTTCGATGTACAGCGGCACGTCGCGGCGCTCGATCGTGACCACGCCGACCTGCGCCGGCGGCGGCGGCCCGGCGGCGGGTTTGCTGTCGCTGCTGCCGCACGCCGCGGCGATCGCGATGGCTGCGAGGGACTTCCACATCAGTACACGCACTCCGCATTGACGAGCACGGCATCGGCGTGCGCTTGTGCGAGATCGAACTCGGCGAGGACCAGCTCGATGTCGGCCTGGCGCAGCGCCTGCGCCGAGGTGACGAGGTCGAGGCTCGTGCCGATGCCGCGCGCGTAGCCTTCGCGCACGCGCGCGTCGACGCTCGCGGCGAGGTCGCGGCGCTGCTTGGAGACCTCGAGCCGGGCGGTGTCGACGTCGATCGCGCGGTTGGCGCGCGCCACTTCGATCAGCGCCGCGATGCGCAGCGAGGCGAGCGCGTCGCGCGCCTGCTCGGCGGACGCGCGCGCGTCCCGCATCGCGCCGTAGCGCACGCCGCCGTCGTAGACCGGCACCGTGATCGTCGCCGCGAGCGTCCACGTCCACAGCGGGCCGAGCGTGACCGCGCTCGCGTAGCCCCCTTGCGACGACAGGCTCAACGTCGGCGCGAACATCAGCCTCGCGTCCTCGATCTGGCGCTCGGTGATCGCGACCCGTTCGCGCGCGGCCGCGACGTCGGCGCGGCGTTCGACGTCGGTGTTGACATGGCAGGTCGCGCTGACCGCGCGATCGAAGCCTTGCAAGTCGAGCGACGCGTCGGCGGCGACCGGCGTCGTCGAGCCGAGCGTCTGGCCGAGCGACTCGCGGGCCTGGCGCAGCCGCTCGTCGCCGTCGATCAGCAGCGCGCGCGCCTGCGCGACGTCCTGCTGCGCGCGATCGACGTCGAGCTCGGTGCCCTTCGCGAACTGCAGGCGGGTCTGCGTCAGCACGAGCCGCTCGAGCGCGGAGCGCAGGCCGACGCGATCGAGCTCGGCGACGCGCGCGGCCGCGAGCGTCGCGAGCACCGAAGACACGACCGAGCCGGCGAGCACGCGGCGGCGATCCGCGAGCGACAGGCTCGCGACATCGATCGCGAGGTCCGCGGTGCCGACGCCGTACAGCGCGCGCGGGCTGATCGCGTTCCATTGCGCGATCGCGTAGCCCTGCCACACCGTCGCCGGCGGCTCGACGAGCGTGACCGTGCCGAACGGCACGGTGACGGTGTTGAAGTTGTGCACGTAGCTGCCCTGTGCGTACAGCGTCGGCAGCACCGCGGCGAGCGCGATCCGGCGCTGCGCGGCCGCGCGCTCGACGGCGGCGACGCTCGTCAGAAAATCCGGAGAGCGGCGCAGCATGCCGAGCGCCTCGTCCCACGAGTGGAGCTCGGCGGGAGCCGGCGGCGGCGGCGCCAGCATCGGGTCCGACACCGCCGGCGCCGTCACCACGGGCGGCGCCGGCGCCTGCGCGGACGCCGCGCGGCCTGCGCAGAACGTGCACGCGAGCATCGCAGATGCGGCGAGCGTGACGCGCCTCTGGAAAATCATGGACAGGTCCAGTAATTTAGTGGACGCGTCCAATGATTGGCAAGCGGTTCCTCGCAAGCTTTTCCGAGGTCAAGCGCGTCGTCATGCTCGTCTCGTGGCGGGACATGGCGCCCCTCGGCCTCGGCCGCGCGCAGCTCGCGCTGCTGCGCGAGCTGGGTAACAGCGGACCCACGACGCAATCCAAGCTCGCGCGCGCGACGGTCATCGATCCCTCCGCCGCGACCCGCGCGTTCGCCGGCCTCGCGAAGCTCGGCCTGATCCGGCGCGCGCGCGGCACGACCGATCGCCGCACGTCGCTCGTCGCGCTGACCGCGCGCGGCCGTCAGCTCGTGCGCCGCATCGAGGCCGCACGCGCGCGCACCGCGAAGCACCTCGCGGCCCGCCTCGACACGCGCGACGTCGCCGCGCTCGAGCGCATCGGCGCCAAGCTCGCCCCGCTCGCGCGCGAGCTCGACGAATAGGTCACGGCGCCGGCGCAGAAATCTCCCAGATCTGCCACACGACGCCGCCCGTCGGGTCGCGCTCGACGAGCACGAGCTGACCGCTCGTCGGATCGCCGGGGTTGACGTGCAAGACCGCGGTCGGCTCGTTGTCGTCGCTGTTCAGCGTCCCGCACGAGCTCAGCCAGTTGATCTGGAACGTGCTCGCGGCCGCGACCGACAGCGTGACGTCGGTGTCGTACGGGATCTGGATCGGCGACTGCGGTGGAGCGCCGTTGACGGTCACCGCGTCGAGCGGCGGGTTGTCGGCCGCGTCGCCGAGGAACACCTGCTTCCTCGCGAGCAGATTCTCGCCGCCGACCGAGAACGCGAGATCGACCTCGAGCGGCACCGGATCGGTCGCGGCGAGTCCGAGGTCGGTGCGCGCCTGCGCGAGCGTCGCGTCGTCGGGGGCGGTGACCTGCCAGCCGCCCTGCCCGTCCGCGGCGATCGCGGACGCGAGCTCGGCCGGCGCGGTCGGATCCGCGGTGGCGCCGAGCGGCGCGATATCGGCCGGCCCGCCGTCGACGCTCGTGACCAGCGCGTCGAGCTCGGACACCGCGCCCGCCGGCACGTGCGGCGGCGTCGCGCGCACCGCGATGATGCGGTCGTGCGCGAGCTGCCAGCGCGGATCGACGCCGTTCGTGCAGGCCGCGAGCACGACGATCGTCCACGCCGCTCTCACAGCACACCTCGAATTCCGATCGACGGGATGATCGGGATCGACTTGAACGCGATGCGCTGCGAGTAGTCGTAGCTGTACGAGTACGTCACGACGCTCTCGTCGAGATACACGTTCTGCACGTCGATGAAACCGGTCAGCGCGAGCGGCCCGGGGTGCCACGTGTGATCGATGCGCACGTCGAGCTGGTGATGGATCGGCGCGCGCTCCGAATCGAGCGGCCCGTAGATCGGCGTGTAGAAATCGCGATCGCTGTCGAACACCGCGCCGACGACCGGCGTGTACGGCAGGCCCGAGTACAGCTCGAAGCGCGCGCCGAGCTGCCAGTTGCCGTGCCGCCAGCTGCCGGCCGCGTTCAGGCTGTGCGGCTGGTCGTACGCGAACAGGTGCTCGGGCGCGCCCGGGTAGTCGATGCGCGTCGAGTGCGAGTACGAGTACGACAGCCACGCGAACCACGGCCCGGTGCGCGCGGTCGCGAGCAGCTCGGCGCCGTACGTCGTGCCGCGGCCTTCGTTCGCGAGCTCGCCGTCGGGCTGCATCGTGATGAGGTCGCTGCGATCGGTGTAGTACAGCGACGTCTGGATGCGGAAGCCCTCGCGCGGCTCGTGCTGCACGCCGACGATGACCTGCGTCGCCTGCTCGGGCTGCAGGTTCGAGTGCAAGAGCTCCTGCTGGTTCTCGGCCGGCCGGCGATACGCGCCCGCCGATAGCCGCGCCGTCGTCTTCGGATCGATCCTGTACTGCAGCTCGCCGCGCGGCTGCACCGCGACGTCGTCCTCGCGCGCGAACCCGTCGACGCGCAGCGACGCGGTCGCGCGAAATCGCGGCCCGAGCCCGGCGGTCAGCGCCGTCCACGCCGCGAAGTCGGGGGTCCAGATCGTGCCGTGGAAGATCACGGTCGGGTCCTTCAGATCGACCATGCCGGGCTCGCCCGGCTGCGGCGGCTGCGGCAGCGCGAGGTTCACGCCGTAGCGCGACACGTCGGCCTCGGCGCCGAGCCGCCACACCGGATCGATCAGGCCCGCGAGGTCCTTGCCGGTGCGCGTGACCTCGGTGCGCAGCGTGGTGTCGAGGCGCTTGATGTCGATGTAGCTCAGCGTGCCGGCCTCGAACTCGAACTCCTCGGGCATCTCCGACAGCGCGACGTACGCCGACCACGGGCCGTCGTGCCAGTGCGCGCTGCCGATGAAGCGGATGAAGCGCGTGTCGTCGTAGAAGCGCTTGTCGGCGTTCATCGACTTGTCGCCGAAGATCTCGAGCGTGTCCTGCGAGCCGATCGTCGAGAACGTCAGCCGCCACGCCGGCGACATGTCGTAGTCGACGCGGCCCTGCAGGTCGTAATAGTACGGCACCGTCGTCAGCGACAGGTCGACGCTCTTCGGGATCACGTACGGCAGGATCAGATCGATCGTCGAGCGCCGGAACGCGAGCATGTAATGGACGTCCTTGTCCACCGAGCCCTGCGCGAGCACGCCAGAGTCGAGCACCGACAGCTCGGCTTGCTCGGTGCGCTGGTCGGAACCGGTGCGCGTCGTGAGCGCCACGATCCCGCTGGCGGCGCGCCCGTACTCGGCGCCGAACCCGCCCGGGATGTAGTCGAGCGTGTCGATCGCCTCGACCGGCAGGATCGAGCGAAACGCGATCGTGTGATAGAGCAGCGGCACCTCGAAGCCGTCGACGAGGATCTTGGAGTCCTCGGGCGCCGAGCCGCGGATCACGACGCCGGAGAACCCCGTCGGCAGCGGCGTGTTGACGATGCCCGGCATCGCGGTGAGCGTGCGCACGAGGTCGCCGCCGGTGCCGGGCACGCGCTGGATCTCGGTGCGATCGATCTTCGCCGCGCCCGGCGCGTCGGGCGGCGCCTCGGACTTGACCTCGATCGTCTCGCTCGCTTGCTCGAGCGACAGCAACACGACCTCGTCGGCGACCGGCCCGGTCACGACCGCGAGCCCGGTCTCGAAGCCGGCGTGATCGATCACGAGCGTCGCCCCGACCGGCACGTCGGTGACGTGGTAGTAGCCGTCGCGATCGGTCTTCGTGGCGGGCGCGTCGCTGTCTTGGATCGCGACCGTGGCATCTCGCACCGGATGGCCGAGCGCATCGATCACGCGACCGGTCACGCGCGCGACGGTCGGCGCGGGCTGCGCGTGCGCGATCGCTGCGAACGCGCACGCGGCGACGAATACAAACGAAGTCCGCACGTGGCCGCGCTTCGCGACGCAACGAGCATGCCACGGAACGCGCGCCCACCGGGCGTGCCGGCAGCACGAGCTGGCAGCGAGTCCGACACCTGTCGAATCGCCTTACGGCGGGATCGTGATGCCGGTCGTGGACGGATCGAGCAGGCTGCCGAGGTTGTTGACGACCGCATCGCGGCGGCCGAGCGCGCCGGCGTACTTCGGTCCGAGGAAGTTGTACTCGAGGAAGCGCACGACCGACGAGTGCTCCATCTGCACGTGCGACACCGTGCCGGCCGCCGCGAACGGGCCGATCGCGAGCATCGGCACGCGCGTGCCGTAGGGCACGGCCGCGCCGTTCGCGTCGTGATCGTATCGGGTCGCCACCGTCGCCGGCGGCGATACGTGGTCGTAGAAGCCGCCGCCTTCATCCCACGTCAGCAGGATCAGCGTGTTGCTCGCATACGGTGAATTCTCGATCGCGTTCACGACCGCGGTGACCTGGTCGATGCCGCGCGAGATCGTCGACCACTTCGGGTGCTCGTTGCGGTACGTGCGCGGCTTCACGTACGCGAACTGCGGCAGCTGGCCGCCCGCGACGTCCTGCGCGAACTGCGTGGAGTCGACGATGTACCTCGGATTGTCGGCGAACAGCGGGTAGTACTCGAACGGCAGATCCGACGGATCGTAGTTGCACGTCGAGTACACGGTCGTCATCTCGAACGATTCGCAGTCGGCCGGGAAGATGCCCGCCGCCGACGCGCATTGCGGCGCGGCCTTGACCGCGTCGGCGTAACCGTCGGCGTACATGCGGAACGTGATGCCGCTGCCGACGAGCATGTCGGCGACGGTCGCCTCGTGCAGGAAGATCGTGGCGACGCCGTCGGGCGCGAGACAACCCGAGCCGATCGTGTCGGGGCGATCGGTGTTGTCGTCGAACTGCCACTGCGCGACCGCGAGGTACATGTCGTTCGCCGACGTGCTGCCGACGCTCGGCTGGAAATAGCGGTCGGCGAGCGCGCCCTGATCGGCGTACGTCCAGTACGTCTGCAGCGTCGACGAGTCGGCGAGCGCGAAGTTGTGGGGATCGGAACAGTCGTACGTGTAGAGCGACTCGAGCTCGGACACCGACACGCCCGAACCGGTCACGTAATGATCCATGAGCCCACCGTCGATCTGCGCGACCTCGCACACGCGGTCGTGGTCGCGATCGTCGAGCTCGTTCGCGAAGTCGTCGAGCGCGGTCGGCGACGCGCCGGTCGGATCGGTGAGCGGCGCGGCCTCGCAACAGCTCGGGCCCTCGGTGCACGTCGGCTCCGAGCCCGCTTCGGCCGTGCAGTAGTTGCCGAAGTACGTGTCGAACGTGTGGTTCTCCTCGACGATCAGCACGACGTGCTCGATCTTCGACGTCGTGCACGCGCCGGCGTCGCAGAACTGGCCGCGCGCGCACGCGTTGCCGCACGCGCCGCAGTCGGTGTTGCTCGACGCGAGGTCGACGCACGCGCTGCCGCACGCCTCGAGCGGCGCCGCGCACGCGCCCGCGCACGCGCCGGCCGAGCACACGCTGCCGCCGCACGAGCTGCCGCAACTCCCGCAGTTGTCGTGGTCGGTCATCGGATCGATGCAGCGGCCGTCGCACCCGGTCAGACCGCCGAGGCACGTCGCGTTGCACGCGCCGACGCTGCATACATCGCCGGGATCGCACGCGTGATCGCACGAGCCGCAGTGGTTCGGATCGAGCGTCGCATCGACGCACGCGTCGCCGCAGCGGAGCTGGTCCGGCCGGCACGTCGGGTTGCCGCTGCAGGCCGCGAGCGAAGTTGCGAACAGGGCGGCCACCGCCCGCGAGACCCACCGGCTCGTCACCTTCCCATCGTGCCATGTTCGCGGTGCATCCGCCTACCTGGCCGTGTCATCCTCTCCCGGCATGGACCCGCGACGTGATGTGAGGAAGCGCCTGCCCGCCGCCGCGATCGCGGCGATGCTGGCGACGCTCACCATCGGCGCACCCGATGCGCCCGCCACGATCGCCGAGCAGCGCGCTCGGCTGCCACCCGCAGCGGAATGCACGAGCCCCGTGACCGGAAAATGGAAAGCGCTGAGCTTCGACGAGCGCCGCGGCCAGTGGTACGAGTTCATCCTCGAGGTCCGGCAGGATCCGAAGGACGAATCGCAGCTGAGCGGGATGATCTACGTCGACATGTGGGACGGGCCGCAGAATTCGCCGGAGCCGCCGACGCCGTGCCAGCACCGCTACAAGGGCAAGATGGACGGTGCCGGCCGGTTCACGAACGGCGAGGTCCAGTTCGGCGGCTCCAACTTCCAGGTCGTCGAGGAGATCTGTGGTGGGATGTACGGCTACAACCCCGACAACTTCACCGGCAAGCTGCAGCCGGAGCTCAACGAGTTCCAGTCGGTGAACAACGACGGCGGCGCCGCCGTGAACGAACCGACGGTCTTCCGCCGCATCGGCTGCTTCGACGATAGCCGGAAGGATCCGTCGGCTTCGGACGTCAAACCTCCACCGTTCTTCCCGCACAAGAAATCGAGTGGCTGCTGATGCCCGGCTGGAAGATCAAGGTGCCCGGGCTGCCGCGAATTCGCCGGATCGCGCGCCGCGTGCGCGACGTGTTCCCGCTCACGACGGCGGGGCTCTTCGCCCTCGCCGCGTCCACGCTGGCCATCCTCTATTACGGGCGCGTGCGGCTCGATCACCTGCTGCTCGCGGTCGGCGGTGTCGGGCTCGTGCTGGTCGGCATCGGCATCGTATGCGTCGGGCTGACCACGCTGTACGTCGCGCGCTCGGCGAAGCGCGCGTCGGTGACCATCACCGAAGATCCGCTCGAGGCCGAGTGCGACGTGCCGATCGCGACCGGCTTCCGCGTGCGGCGGCCGGCGTGGCTGCCGCTCGTGAACGTGCGGTGGACCTGGCTCGAGCCGGCCGCCGAGGTGACGCTCCGCCGCGACCGCGGCTACGACCGCGAGGAGCTGGTCGCGAAGAAGCGCGATCGGTTCGCGAAGATCGTCCGCCGGTTCGAGATCGGCGACGTGTTCGGGCTCGTGCGCGTCGCGTTCCGTCGCGAGCAGCTGCGCCCCGGCCGGTTCGCGCCGTCGGTCGGCGCGCTCGCGAAGATGCACATCGCGCACGGCCTGTCGGGCGGCGACGCGCTCGCGCATCCCGAGGGCAAGCCGGTCGGCGACTACTACGAGACCCGCCGCTACGGCGCGGGCGATCCGATCCGCTTCATCTTGTGGAAGGTGTTCGCGCGCACGCGGCAGCTGCTGGTGCGTGCGCCCGAGATGTCGCTGTCGCCGGATCGCCGCACGATCGCGTACCTCGTCACCGGCCAGGGCGACGAGCCAGCCGCCGGCGCCGCGCGCGTCGCGGTCGATGTCGGCGCGCTCGGCGCGGCGTGGGTGCTCGGCGCCGACGGCATTCCGGACTCGGCGACGTCGCGCGACCAGGCGATCGACGTGCTCGCCCGCTCGGCGCGCGCGAACCCCGAAGAAGGCGGCGGGCTCGGCAAGTTCCTGGGCCGGTCCGCGCAGGGCCAGGGCTCGGTCTCGCGCGCGCTCGTGTTCGTGCCGGCGCGACCCGGGCCGTGGCTCGATCGCGTCGTGCGCGCGTCGGCCGGCCCGCCGGGCGAGGTCCCGCGCGTCGAGTTCGTGGTGTGCACGGACGGCACGACCGATTCGCCGAGCTCGCGCTCGGCGCTGACCCGCGCGCTCGCGAAAGTTCCGGATCACAAGGATCTCGGCACGTACGAAGAGCTGCTCGCCGTCGTCGACGCGCTCGGCAAGACCGGCGCGAACGTGCTGATCGCCGACCGCCCCGGCGGGCGCGTCGTACCGGCGCGCAACATGCGAGGTGGGCTGTGAGGATGACGGCGCACGTGCTGCGCGCGATCCTGCTCGGCATCGCCGCGTGGTGCAGCGCGAGCGCGCTGACCGGCACGACCGGCACCGTCGCGGCGGTGATCGGCGCGATCGCCGGTGTCGCCGGCGGTGAGCTCGCGGCGCGCCGGCCGTGGCGGATGTGGGTGGTCGGGGTGGGCGCGCTGCTCGCGATCCTGCTGTCGCTCCTGCTCGCCGCGGGCACGACGAACCGCGACTTCATCCCCGGCTTGATCGGCCCCGCGCACGCGCTGCAGCTCGCGGCGATCCTGCGCTACGGCGTGCTCGCGTTCGCGGTCGTCGCGGCGGTGCGCACGGCGGCGCGCCGAACCCCCGGCCTCGGCGTGCTGGAGATCGCGGCCACCGTCGCCGCCGTCGCGCTGCCGTTCGCCGCGCACCGCGATGGTCAGATCGCGCGCCCGCTGTGGCTGGCCGACTACGCGTGGCGCCACGGCGTCGATCCGGCGACCGTGCTCGTCATCATCGGCGTCGCGACCGCCGGCGCGCTCGCGCTCTTGCTCATGCTCGACTCCGACCAGCGCCCGCGCATCACGTCGTTCGCGGCGCTGCCGGTGATCGCGGCGATCGCGGCGCTGATCTTCGCCGTCAAGTCGCAGCTGCAGGAGGCGCCGCCGTCGGAGCAAGGCCTCGAGCAGACGTCGAAGGGCGACCCGCCGCTGCCGACGACGAAGTGGGGTCAGGGCAGCGGCCTCGGTCAGGGCGATCGCCAGGGTTCGGGCGGCTCGAATGGCTCGAATCAGGGCTCGGGCGCCACCGGCTCCGACGGCTCGGGCGGTGGCGCCAACCAGGACGGCTCGAACGGCAACGGCGGCAAGCCGCCTCCGCCGCCGAGCGAGTGGCAGGATCCGAGCGCGGGCGGCGGCAAGGCCCAGCCGATGGCGATCGTGCTGCTCGGCGACGACTGGGACCCGCCGATCCAGGCCTATTACTTCCGCGAGGAGACGTGGAGCGACCTGTACGGCGCGCGCCTCGTGCCACCGCGCGATCGCGGCATCGACGCCGACGTGCCGCGCGGCGAGCCGAGCGGATCGCTCACGCCGCCGGTGCCGGCCGATTCGCCCGGCATGCAGCTGTTGCACACCGACGTCGCGTTGATGGTACCGCACCGAAAGCCGTTCTTCCTCGGCGAGCCCTCGAAGTGGGAGTCGACGACGAACCCGGACCCCACCCACTTCGTTCGCACGTATCACACCGAGTCGGTGGTCTCGACCGACCCGCTCGAGAAGCTGCTCGGTCACACCGCCGGTGCGAGCTGGCCCGAGGGCGAGCTGGAGTACTACACGAACATCCCCCCCGACCCGCGCTTCAAGGAGCTCGCGAACGAGATCACGTCGAAGCTGCCGGCGAAGCTGAAGGACGACCCGTTCGCGAAGGCGGCTGCGATCAAGCAGTACCTCGAGCAGAACGTCAGCTACTCGCTGTCGCATCGCCACGCGAACGTCGCCGATCCGGTCGCCGACTTCTTGTTCGGCGATCGCATCGGTTACTGCGTGCACATCGCGCACGCCGCGGTGTACCTGTGGCGCGCGGCCGGCATCCCGGCGCGCGTCGGCGTCGGCTACATGGTCGAGGCCGATCACCGGCGCGGCTCGTCGATCTTGATCCGCGGCGGCGACGCGCACGCGTGGCCCGAGCTCTACCTCGACGGCGTGGGCTGGGTCGTGTTCGATGTCGCGCCCGCGAAGAACCTCGATCCGCCGCAGAAGCCGCCCGACGACGACCTGCAGCAGCAGCTCGCCGAGTTCGCGCGCAACGCACCGCCGAACACGCACGACATCGATCCGGCGCCGAAGCCGTCGCAGCGGCCGCTGGCCGGCCCGATCGCGATCGCGAGCCTGTCGCTGCTCGCGCTCGTGGTGCTCGGGTTGTACGTCATCAAGATCTGGCGCCGCGTCGTGCCGGTGTTCGCGCCGGTCGGCGACCTGCCGCGCGTCAGCTACCGCGCCGCGCTCGATCAGCTCTCGGACGCGGGGTTCTCGCGCGAGATCGGCGAGTCGCGCGAGCACTACGCGCGCCGGCTCGCGGCCGACGTGCCGGCGTTCGGCGAGCTCACCACCATGCACCTGTCCGAGCTGCTCGGGCCGCGCGGCACGCCGCGCGCGCCGCGCGAGAAGTGGCGCGAGCTGTTACGCCGGCTGCGCCGCGAGCTCGCCGCGAAGAGCACACCCGCCAAGCGCTTCGCGCGCCGGCTCGACCCCGTTTCGTTCCGCTCGTCACGTTAAGGAGATACGAATGGCCACCGAACATCCCCCGCAGCACAACGAACGAGACGCCGACGCGATCCAGAGCAAGCACATCACCTATCAACCGGCGCCTCGCATCACCGACTTCGCCGGCGCGCAGAGCGTGTACACGCGATTGCGCGACCGGCTGCGCGCCGCGGTGCGCGGCCGCGACGAGGTCATCGAGCTCGTCATCTGCGCCGTGCTCGCCGACGGCCACGTGCTGCTCGAGGACTTCCCGGGCTCGGGCAAGACCACGCTCGCGAAGGCGCTCGGCGACTCGATCATCGACGACATCCCGACCGACGACATCGTCACGCTGCGCCGCATCCAGTTCACGCCGGACCTACTGCCGTCGGATGTCACCGGCACGACGATCTTCGATCCGAACACCGGCCGCTTCTTCTTCCGGCCCGGCCCGCTGTTCGCGCACATCGTGCTCGCCGACGAGATCAACCGCACGAGCCCGAAGGTGCAGTCGGCGCTGCTCGAGGCGATGGCCGAGAAGCAGGTCACCGTCGACAACCGCACGCGCCGGCTCGATCCGCTGTTCCTCGTGATCGCGACGCAGAACCCGCTCGACGTCGCCGGCACGTTCCCGCTGCCGAACGCCCAGCTCGATCGCTTCCTGTTCAAGATCCGCATGAACCACATCGCGCCCGAGGCCGAGCTCGAGATCCTGCGCGACCTGCGCCAGCTCAAGACGAACGCCGACCGCGACGACCTGCCGCGCGTCACGCGCACCGAGATCCTCGACGCGCGCGCCGTGGTCGAGGCGCACATCCACGTGCATCCGAAGCTGCACGAGGGCCTGGTCGGGCTCGCGACGCAGACGCGCACCCACCAGCGCATCCTGCAGGGCATGTCGACGCGCTCGCTGGTGCTCGCGATCCCCGCGCTGCAGGCACGCGCGATGATGCACGGCCGCAACTACGTCACGCCCGACGACATCGAGGCGCTCGCGCACCCGATGTTCAGCCACCGCATCGAGGTCGCGCCCGGCAGCGACGCGAAGCAGCTGATGGCGGAGTGCGTGAAGGCGCCGCTCGAGATGCTCGCCTCGGGGACGCTGGCGCGGTCGTGAAGCGGTTCGGCGTCATCGTCGTTGTCTGCATGGCGATGCCCGTGCTCGTCCGCGGCGACGATCACTCGAACCTCAGCGCGCAGGGCTCCTCCGAGCTCGGCGACTCGAGCTGGATGTCGCCGAAGGAGAAGGAGCTGTTCGATCTCGTCGGCAAGGAGCAGCTCGTGACCGCGCGCCGCAAGGCCGACGCGCTGATCGCCGAGGATCCGGACTCGATCATCGGGCACTGGGCGCTCGGCCAGATCTTCCACGAATCGGAAGGCGTGCTCGGCACCGCGCTCTATCACCTCGGGCGCGCGCGCGAGCTGTTCGAGGAGCGTTACCCGCCGCCGGTGCCCGAAGGCGGCCCGTGGAAGTTCCACCGCGAGCTCGTGCTCGACATCGCGCAGCTCGCCGCCGAGGTCGAGGACTACGACTACGAGCTCGCGATGCTCGACTACCACGACCAGCTGTATCGCCCCGAGCGCATCGGCGAGCGCGCGTGGCCGCTGATGAAGCTCGGCCGCCTCGACGAGGCGCGCGAGGCCGCGACGAAAGCGCGGGACATGCGCGATCCGGGCGAGAAGTCGCTCGGGTTGAACGTGCTGTGCGCGATCGAGCGCGGCACCGACGATCGCGACCGCGCGTGGACCGCGTGCAAGGCGGCGTTCGACAACGCGAAGGTGCTCGACGCCCAGCTGCCCGATCGCGATCCCGAGCATCAGTCGTCGCTCGCCGTGCACGCGTACAACGCCGCGCTCGCGGCACGCGCGAACTTCTTGCCGCTCGACGCCGAGCAGATCGCGACGGCGGGCACGAAGCGGCTCGCATTCACGCCGGCGAACCCGTGGCGCTTGCTGGTCGCGCTCTACCTCGACGAGGGCCGCGGCAGCGACGCGGCGAACGCGCTGCGCGAGATGCAACGCTGGCGGCAGCGCCAGTCGCCCGAGCTGCGCGATCAGGATCGCGCCGAGAACGACGTCGCGATCGCGATCGCGCTGACGCTCGCCGGCCGGGCCGATTCGGCGCTGCGGCTCGTCGATCGCGCGCTCGAGTTTCCGGATCGGCGTGGTCTGACCTCGACCGGCGCGTGGCAGGCGCAGGCCGCGAACCTGATCGTGCGGCGCGCGGTGCGTCGCGCCGATCAGGAGCTGCTCGCCGAGGCGGCGTCGACCGGCGAGGATCCGCGCGGCCGATTCTCGAGCCTGCGCCAGTCGGCGCTGCGCTGGGCCGACGACGAAGCGCTCGCCGGCGACCTCGACGACAACGATCGGCTCGTCGACACGCTCATGCTGTTCGGCGAGCGCGGCGCGACACCGCTGCCGCCGTGGCTCGTCGGCGAGATGATTCCGGTGCTCGGCGCCGGCGTGTTCAACGCCGTGCTCGAACGCGCGCGCGACCGCGAGCATCCGCAGCAGCTCGAGTCGTACTGGACCGCGTTCGAGGCCGAGTCCGCGCTCGTGCGCGGCAACACCGGCACCGCGCGCTCGCTCGCCGAGAAGGCGCTGGCGACCCTGCCCGAGACCGAGATCCTGTTGCGCGCGCGCACCGTCGCCGTCGAGGCCAAGGCCGCGCACGACGACGGCGACGACAACGCCGAGCTCGCGCTGCTCGAGCGCGCGTACTCGCTCGATCCGAGCGTGATCCGCCGGCTAGGGCTTGCGCTTCCGGCGCGGTTCCGCTCGAGCGGCGGCATGGCCGACGAGGTCGTGGCGATGCTGCGCAAGTCGCCGCGCTTCCGCGAAGCCGCCGGCGGCTTCCAGATCGACGTCGCCGGCGAAGGCGACACGCTGCGCATCTGCCTGGCGTCGGCGCAGGGCAACCAGCTGCGCTGTATCCCCGAGCAGCCGGGTGAGCGGCTGCCTCGCCCGGAGGCGCAGCCGACCAAGGACAAGGACGGCAAGGAGGTCCCGCCTCCGCCGCCGACCGCGGCCGAGTACGTCGAAGTCTTCCATCGCGACGCGTTCGCGATGCCGCTCGGCCTCAACCAGGTCGACATGAGCTCGCTCGACGGCAGCTCGACGATGGCCGAGCAGGCCGTGCGCCAGCACGTCGATCAGATGCTCGACGAGCTGTCGCACTGACAGTGATAGGCTCGATCGGTCAGCGTGGTGAAGGTCACCGTGACGATGGTCGCGTTGCTGGGAGCGTGCGCAGCGCTCGCCGGTTGTGATCTGCTGCTCGGCCTCGACGAGCTCAAACCGCTACCGACGACCCCGCCGCCCGTCGTCGGTCAGAACCCGATCGCCGCGGGCTACGGTCACACGTGCTTCGTGAACAGCGACGGCGCGTTGTTCTGTTGGGGCGAGAACGATCTCGGCCAGCTCGGCCTGGACGCGCTGCAATACGAGGACGACGCGATCGCGAAGGTCGGCGACGCAACCTGGATCGCGATCGCCGCCGGCTGGTATCACACGTGCGGCCTGCAGACCGATCATTCGCTGTGGTGCTGGGGCTACAACGCCGTCGGTCAGCTCGGCGACGGCACGACAACGGGTCGCAACGCGCCGGTCCAGATCGGCTCCGCGATGACCGTGGCGACCGGAACACTGCACACGTGCGCGGTCACCGACGCCGGCGTGCTGTCGTGCTGGGGCGACAACACGTACGGCCAGCTCGGCGATGGGACGATGACGATGCACGAATCGCCCAGCGCGCTGTCGGGCACCACCTGGTCGCAGGTCGCGAGCGGCGCCTATCATACCTGTGCGATCGCCGCGGACGCCACGATGTCGTGCTGGGGCAACAACGATGGGGGCCAGCTCGGCGATGGCAGTGTGACGCCCCATCCCGCGCCGGCGCCCGTGAAGACAACCGAGACGTGGTCTCAGGTCGCCGCCGGCGCGCAGCACACGTGCGGCATCACGACCGCGGGTCATCTGCGCTGCTGGGGCTACAACGGCTACGGTCAGCTCGGCGTCGGTGTCGCCGAGAGCCAGATGGAGCCGACCGCGGTGCTGATCGGCGGCGTCGATCCCGATGACTGGGTCGGGCTCGCCGCGAACGGGGAGCACACGTGCGCGTGGAACGCGCAGCAGCAAGCGTACTGCTGGGGCGACAGCTCGCGAGGCGAGCTCGGCGGCGATGGCATCGCGGTCAACATGACGCCGATGCCGTACCCGAGCGGATCGTGGGCCTCGATCGGGCTCGGTATCCATCACCTGTGTGCGCTCGACGGCAACGATCGACTGTATTGCGTCGGTTCACGCGGCTGGGGCCAGCTCGGAAACCGCGGCACGAGCCAGCTCGCCCCGGTCGCGGCGAGCTCGAGCACGACCTGGGCGCAGCTGAGCGCCGGCACGGCCACGACGTGCGTGATCGATTCCGCCGGCGACGGTAGCTGCGGCGGCGACGGCCAATTCGGTCAGATCGGCACGGGCTCGCGTACGTCGTACAGCACGCTGCAGCCGGTGGCATCGGCGGTCGGTTGGAACCAGCTCGCGCCGGCAGACGAGTACACGTGCGGTGTCAACGGTCACAATTCCGTCGCGTGCTGGGGTGACAACGCGCTCGGCTCGCTCGGACTCGGCAGCACCCTCGACTATGCGACGAGCCCGACCGGCGTGACCCTGCCTGGCAGCGGCCAGGCCAACCTCGTCGTCGGGTTCGAGCAGACGTGTGCTCGCGACTCGGTGACGTACAGCCTGGCCTGCTGGGGGCCAAACAATACCGGGCAGCTCGGCACGACGGCATCGTCGACGCCCACGTTCACGCCCGGCACGAGCTTCGCGGCTCCAGGCGGCGAGGGGTGGGCGTCGGTCGGGGCCGGTCTTGGCTTCACGTGCGCACTCGCCGGCAGCCCGGTACCCGACAGCAGCGGCGCGTACTGCTGGGGGCGAAACGATATGAACCAGCTCGGGGATGGCAGCTCGAACGAGGCCGACACTCCGACCGCGGTCGCGCTCGTGCAGACGTTGGGCGCGCTGTTCACCGGCGAGTATCATAGCTGCGCGATCGACGGTTCGACCCTGCACATGTCGTGCTGGGGCAACAACAGCGACGGGCAGCTCGGCAACAACACGTTCGACCCGACGAGCAGTCCAGTGGCGGTGGCGAGCAGCCACCTCTGGATCGGCGGCGCCGCGGGCTCGTATCACACGTGCGCGATCGCTAGCGACCATACGCTCTACTGCTGGGGCAACAACCGGCGCGGCCAGCTCGGCAACGGCGACGAGACGCGGATGGCGATGGCGACCCCGACCCAGGTCGGCTCCGACACCGATTGGACCGCGGTCGCTGCGGGTCAGTACCATACCTGCGGGTTGCGCAACGGCGGCCAGCTGTACTGCTGGGGTAGCAACGACGACGGTGCGCTGCTCGACGGCAACGGCTGGACCACCGAGCTCGTCCAGGTGGCGCTGCCACCGTAGGCGCCGGCTCGCTCTGCAGCCGCTGGCGCGTCCCGTGGCCGGATCCCGGACATGAAAGTGTCCGAAATCCGGCCACGAAGGATCGTGTCCGGCCGGATCCCGGACACGACCGGTCGTGGCGCGATGCTTGCTGCAGCGCGGCGCCATGTCGCTTCGCCTTGCCGCCCTCGTGATGGCTACTGCGATTGCCGGTTGCGCGACCGACGGCGATCCGGACACCGACCCCGTGCTCGACAACGGCAAGGCCGACGGTGGCGATACGCCGATCCTCAAGGGCACGCTGCCGCTGTCCGGCACGCAAGACGTGACGTTCGTGGACGCGTCCGGCGACGCGGTCGACCTCACCTACTTCCAGTTCGAGCTGTCGGGCAACGCGACCGTGTCGCTGTCGACCCAGGCACCGAGCGGCGTCACCGCGACCGTCTACTTCTACAAACCCAACGGCGAGACCTGGGGCAAGTACCTCGACAAGCACGCGACCTCGCTGTCGGCGTCGCTGGGCGCCGGCACCTACCGCGCGCTCGTGAAGATCAAGGGCGGCAAGGGCAACGTGGCCGTGCCGATCACGGCGACGTGTACCGGCTCCGGCTGCGCGCTGCCGCAGATCGGCTGCACGGACCTGACAGCGCGCTCGCAGACACCCGATCTGTTCGTCGGTCCGCAGGACTGGGAGAGCAGCATCGAGGCCGCGATCGACAGCGCGGCCGGCACCCTCGACGTCCAGATGTACTTGTTCACCGTCACCGACATCGCGCAGCACATCATCTCGGCATACAAGCGCGGCGTCGCGGTGCGCGTGCTGCTCGACCCGCACGAGAACAACTCGACCGTGCAGACGCTTCTGACCAATGCGGGGGTGCCGAACCACACCGATCCGACCGTGTTCACGTTCGCGCACGCGAAGTACATGGTGATCGACGGCACGTCCGCAGTCATCCTGTCGGGCAACTTCAACGCGGGCGCGGTCGACACGACCGACGCGAACGGCGAGCGCAACTACGGCTTCGTCGACCACGATCCCGACGACGCCGCACGCCTCGAGACCGTGTTCGAGGACGACTGGACCTCGACGTCGGGCGCGGAGCCCGACCTGTCGTGCACGCGCCTGATCGTGTCGCCGGTCAACTCGAAGGACCGCATCCTCGCCCACGTCAACAGCGCGATGTCGACGCTCGACATCGAGGTGCTGTATCTCGACGACGCCGACGTCCGCGCGGCCGTCGTCACCGCGGCGACCATGCGCAACGTCGCGACCCGCATCATGCTGTCCGATCCGTCGCGCAATCCGCAGAACACCGCCACCGTCACGTACTTCCAGGGCTACGACATTCCCATCAAGTACCTGCTCACGAACTATCTCCACACCAAGATGATCATGGCCGACGGCGTGGCGCTGGTCGGATCCGAGAACATGTCGGAGACCTCGCTCACCAAGAATCGCGAGATGGGCGGGCTCATCTTCGAGCCGGGTCCGGCCGGCCAGGTCCACGATCAGTACGAGCAGGACTGGTCGAACGCGACCGACCCGCCGGCGAACTGATCAGCAGCGGTCGGCCTTGTCGAGCGGGCACGGGTCGCACGCATCGCCCGTGCCGTCGCCGTCGGTGTCGGGCTGCGCGCCGTTGTCCATCGGGCGCACCGGGTTGAACACGCTCGGGCAGTTGTCCTGCGCGTCCGGGATGCCGTCGCCGTCGGAGTCGCTGCCGGCGCTGACCGCGCCGGTGTACACGGTCGAGCCGGCGACCGCGGTCGGCCGCGACGGCGTGCACGTCGGCTCGTTCATCGGCGTCGC
>DATJXL010000040.1:0-18632 GCA_035500135.1 Kofleriaceae bacterium | reverse complement strand
TGGGCTTGATCCGCTCCCGTAGACGGTTTGCTTACGCTGCCATCTGAAGTTCTGTGATGCGGTCACGCTCGTACCGCGCCGGGCTCACGTAGTCGAGTGTCGAGTGCCGGCGGCGCTGGTTGTAGAAGACCTCGATGTAGTCGAACAGCAGCTCCTTCGCGCGGCCGATGGACTCGAACGTCTCGCCGAGCTCGAACTTCACCGTCGAGAACCAGCTCTCCATCGCCGCGTTGTCGAGACAGTTGCCGCGACGGCTCATGCTGCAGGTGATGCCGTTCGCCTCGAGCAGGTCGCGGTAGTCCTCGCTCGCGTACGTCGAGCCCTGGTCGCTGTGGTGCAAGAGCCCTGCGCTCGGGCACCGACGACGAATCGCCGCTTCGAGCGCCCGCATCGTCAGGTGGCGGTCGTTGACCGCGCTCACCGCCCAGCCGACGCAGAACCGCGAGTACAGGTCGACGATCGCGGCCAGGTAGAACTTGCCGCCGCTCTCCGTCCGCATCTCGGTCGTGTCGCCGACCCAGCGCTGGTTCGGCGCGTCGGCCTCGAACTCGCGGTCGAGGATGTTCGCCGCGACCGGCTGGTCGTGGTCGCTCATCGTCGTGCACTTGAACCGCTTGCGCGGCCGAGCCCGCAACCCTTCTTCCTGCATCAGCCGGATGACACGGTTGCGGCCGACCTTCTCGCCGTGGTCGTCGCGGAGATCCTCGAGCACGCGCGGGCTGCCATACGTCTTGCGGCTCTCGTCGAAACACGCCCTGATGAGCACCTTGAGCTGCTCGTCCTTCTTCGCCCTCGTCGACGGCTCGCGCTTGCACCACGCGTAGAAGCCCGAGGTCGACAACCGGAACGCGCTGCACAGCTCGGTCACCGTCCATTCTCCGCGTGCCTTCTCCGCGGCGACGAACGCGAACTTCACGTCGTCTCCTTCGCGAAGAAGGCTGCGGCTTTTTTTAGGATGTCACGCTCCACCCGCAGCTGCCGGTTCTCCTTGCGGAGCCTCGCGAGCTCGGCCTTCTCTTCGGTCGTCAGGCCGCTCTTGCCGCCGTCGCGATCCGCGCGCGCCTGCCGGACCCAGCCCGACAGCGCCGACGCCGTCAGGTCCAGATCTCGCGCGACCTGCGCGATGGTCTTGTCCTCATCGAGGACCAGGCGCACCGCGCCGGCCTTGAACTCATCCGTGAACTGTCGCCGCACGCGCTTCGCGCGACCCTGCTTGCCACCCATCGTTGCCATCGTATCCGCCTCTCGTGGTGTGTCCACGGGAGTGGATCAAGCCCAAACGAACACCAAACGCTTGAACGATGAATGTGTGCTGATAGGGATCATCCTATTCCCGGCGAGCCTCGTCGTCTGAGACGACATGCAGCTCGCGTACATCGATTGCTAGCGGACCATCGGTCATCTCGCCCGTCCTCGCCCCGCGGTGACTAAACGGTGACTAATGCGACCTCAGATTTTCTAAGTATGTGGAGGATAAGGGGATCGAACCCTTGGCCCTCGGCTTGCAAAGCCGATGCTCTCCCGCTGAGCTAATCCCCCGGCGAAGGTCAATTACGCGGGTACGCCGGGCTGTGTCAAGGCGGAGTGAGCGGGAGCCAGGGGCTGGCGTGATCGCGAAGCATCGGCTTGGCCACGGCGACGACCGAGACCGAGGCGCTCGTCGCGCCCGAGAGCCAGCACCATCGAGAAGACGACGCGAGCGAGAACGAGTGCGCGCCGACCGGTGCGGAGCCGACCAGGTAGGCGCTCGTGCTGTCGAGCGTCGCGTAGACCTCGTAGTGATCGACCGTCGATTCGTCCCCGGTGCCGCCGGTCACCGTCCAGCTCACCACGCCACCGTCCACCGCGGCGGCCACCACGAGCGAATTCTCGACGCCGGGCTCGACCGCCGTCCCCTCCTCCCAGTCGTTCCACGTCGCCCATTGCATCCGTGTCACGTTCGCGGGGATGACCGAGTCGATCTTCGACGCCCACTGCACGATGCAAGCGCCATCGCCGCGCGGCAGGTACTTGCCCTCGGACCACGCCACGGTCTTCGTCAGCATGCCGTCGAAGCCGGCGGCGATCGAGCCGAACGCCGGCTTCGCTTGCGCGCCCACCGCAGCGTAATAAGCCGCGACCGACCCCACATTGTATGGATCGTCAGCCACCGGGCCCGACAGATCGGCGTGCGTCCAGTCGAACGCTTCGTCGACATAGCTCTGCGCGAGCGAGCTCGCGCCTTCGGTGACCCACACCGCGTCGGGCGCCGACGCGGCCTTGATCTGCGTCATCGCGGTCGCACCGAGCGCGGAGTCGACGCCGAAGAACATCACGATCGGCTTGCCCGACTCGCGCTCGTAGTTGCGATCGCTCCAGTACTGCGCGCGCAGGTACGCGAGCTGCGACACGAGCGTCGCGCTCGACAGCCCGGGGATGCCCTTGTCCATCATCACGATGAACGTGAACGTGTTCGTCGGATCGGCGGCGAGCGCCTGCTGCACGAGCAGCGTCACCTGATCCTCGTAGCTGCCCTGCCCGTACCAGTCGACGATCAAGCCGTCGAAGCCGCGGCGCTTCAGGTCCGCGAGCATCGCGGCGACGTACTCGGCCGAGTCGGTCTCGATGCCGATGTCGATGTGGCCGCCGCCACCGCCGCCGCGAAACCACGGCACGACGTGCGCGAACCAGCGCAGGTCCGGACGCGACGGGATCAGCGTGTGGACGTCGACGTTCGAGACGTGGCCGGGCGTCACCGCATTGAGCGACAGATCGGCCGCCGCCGGATCGACCGGCATCGTCGCCCCGGCCTGCGAGATCCACGTCGCGCTGCCGAAGTTCGCCGGAAAGTGCGCCGCGTCGTACGCCGCATTCGCGGACGTGTTGTGCGCGAGCAAGTCGGCGACCATCGCGGTCGGCGCCGGCATCGCGCACGCGTCACCGGGGCCGGTGTCGTCGGGGCCGAGGCCGCCGCTCGCGTGCGACGCCGAGCAGGCCGAGCAGGCGGCGAGCAACGCGAGCGCGCGCTTCATGCGCGCAGCCTAGGCCGAGCGCGCGAGATGTTTGCATCACAAACGAATTACAGCTTGGGCGCACTCCGTCGCGATTCGTCGAGGACGATGTCCTCCATGTCCTCCTGCGGCCGCGATAATGCGCGTTCACGAGGCTGCTTCGGAAACATCGGCGGCGGATACATCGCGCGGGCCGATGCCGAGGCCTGGCCCCAGATCAGAAACACGATGCTCCAGATCGTCGGCATCCCGAAGCAGATCTCGGGGTAGCGCATCGCGAACCCGCACGCGTAGCCGGTCGCGAGGATGATCAGCAAGCCCGCGCTCACCAGCTTGTTGCGCGTCATGCCGACCTTCGGCATCGGCAGCCGCGACACCATCAGGTAGCCGCCGAGCACGAGCGCGATCGGGAAGTACTTCCACACGCCGACCGGCGTCTGCCACGAGCCGAACAGCTTCGCGCCGCCGAATGCGTGATCGAACTGCGGGTCGTACTTCAAAAATAACAGGAACCAGATGACGATCGTGCCGCCGGTCAGCGTGGTCGGAAAGCCGAAGAAGATCTTGGTCGGCACCTGGTCGTCGGACAGCACGTTGAAGCGCGCGAGCCGGAACACCGCGCACAGCATGTACGCGCCACACGCGACGAACAGCAGCGTGTGCGGCGTGCCCGAGGCAAACGGCAGATCGTGCCGGCTCGACAGGTAGACGAGCACGAGGAACGCCGGCGCGATGCCGAAGTTCAGAAAATCCGCGAACGAGTCGAGCTGCATGCCGAGCTCGCTGGTCGCCTTCAGCGCGCGGGCCACCAGCCCATCGACGCGATCGGTGAGCACCGCGTAGATGATCATCCACCCGGCGAGGTCGTACTCCTCGTTGTGGGTCGACCACAGCGAGACCAATCCGAAAATCATCGACGACAGCGTGATGACGTTCGGCGCGAGATAGCGCAGGACGCGCCCGACCGACATTCTCACCCCTTTCCGGCCTGGCGCTTGTGCGCGTGCTCCATCAGCTTGGCGTACAGGCGCGGCCCGAGGCTGTCGGTCATCATCCCCTCGACGATACGTGCGATGTCGGCCTGTGCGTGACCCTCGCGATAGGTGAAGCGAATCGCCATGCCCTGGTCCTCGCCGATCTCGCTCGCGTCGGCGCCCGCGACGATGCGCTGCACCTCGCCCGAGATGGTCAGCGGCTGCTCGGACCCCGGCACGAACAGCTTGAACAAGAATTCCGTGCCGACCGGAAGGGGGCGCGCGGTTTTGATGAAGGTGCCCCCACGCGAGATGTTCTTCGTATAGTCAGCGAAGAACGTGTTGAGCCGCTTGTATTCGACCTTGAGCTCGATCGGTCGCCGGCGATCGACGCGCCGCTCGCTCGGGTCCTCCTCGGCCACGGCTCACTGTACCAGATGATGCGGCTCTGGATCTGGACTGGCCTCGCGGCCGTGCTCGGGCTCGTGCTCGGGATGGTCCCGCTGTTCGACGTGCTCGGCTACGAGCTGGCCCTCGCGACCGCGGCGTTCGCGACGATCGCCGGGCTCGATCTCGGCGCAGCCTATGCGCGCGAACGCCAGCTCACCGCGACGGGGCCGATCGCCCTGCGCGCGCGCCACGCCGGCCGCGCGCTCGCCGGCTCGACGCTGGTCGCGGCCGGGCGCGCGATCGCCGTCGCCGCGATCCCGGGAGCGATCGCGGCGGTGCGCGGGATCTGGCGCCCGACCTGCGACTGGTGGTTCGGGCTGGAAGCGTACGCGCTGATGCCGCTCGCGAGCGCCGCGCTCGCCGGCGCGCTCGGCCACGCGATCGGGATCGCCGCGGGCACGCGCGCGCGCCGGTCGTGGCGCCCGCATCGCGCGACCGTGCTCGCACAGCTCGCGTGGGTCGTGCTCGCGCTCGGCGCGCTGTGGCGGTTCTACGCCGAGCCGCCGGTGTTCACGTACAGCCCGGTCATCGGGTTCTTCCCGGGCAACCTGTACGACGAGGATCTGCAGCTCGGCGCGCCGCTCCTGTGGTCGCGGCTCGAAGCCGTGCTGTGGGTCGTCGCGATCCTGGCGGTCGTCGCGTCGCGGCTCGACGTGCCGACGTTCCGGCTGCGCTGGCGCGAGCCGCGCCCGGCGACCCGGCGGATCGGCGCGCTCGTGCTCGCGGCGGCCGCGCTCGCCGGCGCGATCGGCCTGCGCCTGCACGCCGGCACGCTCGGCTACGCGGTCGACGCCGACGACATCGAGGACGCGCTCGGCGGCGAGCTCGAGACGCCGCACTTCATCATCGATTACGCGCGCACGCCCGAGATCGAGGCCGACCTGCCGCTGATCGCGGCCGATCACGAGCTGCGCTATGCCGAGGTGGTCGCGCAGCTCGGCGACGCGCCCGAAGGCAAGCTGCGCTCGTTCTACTTCGCGAACGCGGACCAGAAGGCGCGCTGGATCGGCGCGCGCAACGTCGAGATGGCCAAGCCGTGGCTGCACGCGATCCTGATCGATCACCGGCCGTTCCCGCACGCATCGCTGCGCCACGAGATCGCGCACGCGGTCGCGAGCGCGTTCGGCGATCCGATCTTCGGCGTCGCGATCCGCGACGGGATCTTCGCGAATCCGGGGCTGATCGAAGGGCTCGCGGTCGCGATCGACTGGCCGGGCTCGGACAATCCGCTCACGCCCCATCAGGCGGTGCGCGCGATGCAACAGCTCGGCGTCGAGCCATCGATCCGCGAGCTGATGTCGCTGCAGTTCCTGTCGGTGTCGTCGGCGCGCGGCTACACGACCGCGGGCTCGTTCGTGCGGTTCTTGCTCGATCGCTACGGCGCGGCCCGGTTGCGCGCGCTGTATCGGAGCGGCGACGACTACGACGCCGCGTACGGCAAGTCGATGGCCGAGCTCGAAGCCGAGTGGA
This sequence comes from Kofleriaceae bacterium, assembly GCA_035500135.1. Lineage (GTDB taxonomy): Bacteria > Myxococcota_A > Polyangia > Haliangiales > Haliangiaceae > JABFXX01. The sequence continues at coordinate 12,748 of DATJXL010000040.1, read as the reverse complement.
AGCAGATGATCGCGGCGATCGAGCTGCCGGCCGGCGTGGTCGAAGCGACGCGCGAGCGCTTCCGCGGCGGCGGCGTGTTCTCGCGGCCGTGTCCACACGCGATCGCCGCGCGCCGCGAACGCGCCGCCGAGGCGTACGTGCGCGGCGAGCGCGGCAAGGCGATCGCGCTGCTCCGCACCGTGTGCGGCGACGCGCCCGACGAGCCACGCTTCCAGCTCGAGCTCGGCGACTACCTCGTCTCCGGCGACGACGCCGAGCGCGCCGAGGCGAACGCGCTGTGGACGGCGATCGCGAACGACGAGCACGCGACGTCGAGCCTGCGCGCCGACGCGCTCGATCGGCTCGCGCGCACGTCGGCCGTGCACGGCGACATGCCGGCGACGATGGCGTACGTCGCGCGCGCCGCCGCGCTGCCGCTCGACGGCAGCGCTCGCCGCCTGCGCGATGCCGAGCAGCTCGCGCTGCACCACGACGGCCCGGCCGGCACCGCGCTGCGCGGTTACTTCTTCGCCGCCGGCACGTCGCGCGACGCGCCGATGTGGGCGCAGCTCGCGGTGCTCGCCGAGCCCGACCTCGGCATCGCGCACTACCTGCTCGGGTTCCAGCGCCACGGCGCCGGCGAGTGGCGCGGTGCCGCGACCGAGCTCCAGCTCGCGCTCGACCGCGGGCTGCCGAGCACCGGCTTCGTCGCGCAGGCGGCGCGCATGCTCGCGGTCTCGGCGTATCGCGTCCACGACCTCGACGGCGTGCGCCACGCGATCGCGGCGCTGCGCGGGCCCGGCATGTCGGACGTCGATCACCTGCTCGCGGACGACTGGGAGCGGCGGCTGACGTTCGACGCCACCGGCCACTTATAGAACGACTTCGCGATCTACATGCCGGAGAGGAACAGCCAGCGACGGCCGTCCCACTCGAGCACGAGCTGGTTCTGGTCGCGCTTGTCGGGGCGCTTCGGCTTGCCGAGCGCGTCGGTGATCGTGAAGCTGGCGTCGATCAAGACGTCGACCGCAGCGCGGCAGCCGGCCTTGAGCTCGCCCGCGCACTGCTGGTGAACGGCGACGTAGCGCAGCGAGTAGCGGATATCGCTCGCCTTCGGCAGCTTCGTCGTCAGGACCTCGCGCATGCCGTCGTAGCCGTAGTCGTCGCTGCCCGATGGCGTGCCCGAGTCTTCCCAGTACTGCTTGTGCAGCATCAGCGACAGCGCGTCGTAGTCGCCGCGCTCGACCGCGAGCCGGTACTCCTCGCACGCCTTGAGCACGCTGTCGTTCGACGTCGAGTACGGGACCCGCGTGCCGGGAACGTAGTGCACCGGTGCGGCGCATGCGGCCCATGCTGCGATCGGCAGGACGAACAGAAGGCGAAGCATCGACAGCGTGCACGAGTGCAGAACTCGCGCCAGTGCGCACGAAGCTACAACGCCGCCGTAAGTTGGCCAAGCGCCGGGCCGCGCCACGCGAGGCAGCGCGCCAGAAAGGCACGGAAGTCCTTCTCGGGGTTGTCGACCCTTGCCAAATAGACATCCGTGATGCGCGTGATCGTGAAGCGGGCAGCGGCCGCGCGCACCTCGATCGGCAGCGCCGCGCGGTCCTCGCGCGGCAGCACGCGCACACTTCGATAACCGTCGACGAGCGCGGACGCGAGGTCGAGGCGCGGCGCGCCGGTCCAGCACCAGTCGTTGATGCACACCGCGAGGTCGTAGGCGAGGCTGCCGCCCGACGCCTGCTCGAAGTCGAGCAGCGCAGACAGCTGGCGGCCCTCCCACAGCACGTTGTCGCGGAACAGATCGCCGTGGATGAGGCCGTGCGTCGCGGCCGCACGCGTCGCCTGCGCGGCGGCCGCGGCCGCGAGCTCGTCGCCGAGCACCTCGATCGCGTGCGCGAGCTCGGGATCGCCGCTGCTCGCGAACCGCTCGTAGCGCGCGACCAGGTGCGCGTGATCGTAGATGCTCGTGCGCCGCCAGGCGGCGGGCAGCGCGAGCCCGACGACGTGCAGCCGCGCGAGCGCGCCGCCGAACACGCGGGCGTGATCGACGGTGACCTCGGCCGGCGCGAGGTGCACGCCGGCGCGCCACGGGTACACGGTCACGAGCTTGCCTAGGGCCTCGCCGACGCCCGCCTGCTCGACGACGGGCACGCCGCCGCGCGCGAGCGCGGTCACGAGCTGCGCTTCCCACGCGACATCGCCGGCCGACTTGCCCTCGTTGACGCGCACGAACCAGCGGCCGCGCTCGGTCGTGACGTCGAAGTTGGAGTTGATCGTGCCGGCCGCGATCGGCGTCGCGGCGCGCACCGCACCGAGCCCGAAGCGATCCGCGATCGCGGCCAGGTCGGACGAGGTCAGCGCCGTGAAGGTACCCACGCGCGGAACGTATCAAACGCGTGTTAGGTTGGCGCGATGGATGCGCCGGCGCGTGCACGCCTCGTCGAGAGCCACCTCGACGTCGCGCGGCGCGCCGCGCTGGTCGTGTACCCGCGCGTGCGCGAGCACGTCGAGCTCGACGAGCTGATCGCGCTCGCGAACGCGGGGCTCGCCGAGGCCGCGACCCGCTTCGATCCCGATCGCGGCGCGTCGTTCGCGACGTTCGCGTGGTATCGCGTGCAGGGCGCGATCATCGACGGCCTGCGCCGGTCGGCGAACCTGCCGCGCCGGGTGTGGCAGAAGGTCGTCGCGCTGCGCGCGGCGAGCGACTACCTCGAGCAGCGCGGCGAGCGCGATGCCGGGGCGGCGAAGACTGGCGCACCACCGGCGAGCGGCGCCGACGCGCTCGCGTCGATCCAGGGCGCGCTGTCCGCGATCCGGACGATGTACGTGCTGTCGCTCGACGCGACCGAGACCGCGCTCGAGGTTCCCGACGACGCGCCCGCGAGCGACGAGGTCGTCCACTCCGGTCGGCTCGCGCGCATGCTGCGCGTCGCGCTGCGCCGGCTGCCCGAACGCGAGCGCGCGATCGTCGAGAAGCACTACTTCGAGGGCAAGAACCTGCTCGAGGCCGGCGCCGAGCTCGGGATCTCGAAGTCGTGGGCGAGCCGACTGCACGCGCAGGCCGTCGAGCGACTGCGCGCCGTCGTCGACGCCGAAGCTGCGTGACGCGCCTCCGGACGCGCGTGTAGCACAGGCACCTACATCGCCGGGCTCGGGGCGCTCGTCTACAATCGACGCAAAGTGGCCGACGCGAAGCGTCCTCCGCCGGCGCCACCGCGTACGACCAAGCCGTTCGCGGTGTCGCCGCCGCGTGCGCCCCACCAGTCCGCGCTGCCACCCGACGACGACGAGGTGACATTCGCGATCGATCAGGCGCTCGGTTCGAGCTCGGCGAAGGTGGACGCGGACGCGGCGACGCCCGCGACCACCGCGCGATCGAAGACGCCGAGCCAGCTCCAGCCGACCGGATCGAGCCGCAAGGCGCAGGTGCATCCGCCGATCGTGCTCGGCGAGCAGACGCAGATCGATCGGTTCGGGTTGATCCGCGAGCTCGCGCGCGGCGGCATGGGCCAGGTGTTCCTCGCGCGCGACACCAAGCTCGGCCGCAAGGTCGCGATCAAGTTCCTGCTCCACAAGGATCCGAACATCGCGCAGCGGTTTCTCGTCGAGGCACGCGCGACAGCGCGCTGCATGCACGAGAACATCGTCGCGATCTACGAGGTCGGCGAGTTCGAGGGCCTGCCGTATATGGTGCTCGAGTACCTCGAGGGCAAGACGCTGTCGCAGGTGCTCGAGACCAAGCCGGGCATGCGGCCGTTCGTGGAGATCATGCTCGCCGTCGCGCGCGGCCTCGAGCGCGCGCACGAGCACGGCATCGTCCATCGCGACCTCAAGCCGTCGAACATCTTCGTCACCGATCGCGGTCAGGTGAAGGTGCTCGACTTCGGTGTCGCGCGCGTGTTCGACCTGCCCGATCAGCTGCCCGAAGCGACGAAGGCGAAGCCCACGCGTCCCGATACCGGCGAGGACACGTACGTCACGTTCACCGGCGGCGGCACGCTCGTCGGCACGCTGCCGTACATGTCGCCCGAGCAATGGGGCGCCGACACCGTCGATCATCAATCGGACCTGTGGGCGATCGGCATCATGTTCTGGCGCGCGCTCGCCGGCGTGCATCCGGCCGGCACGATGAACGCCGACAAGCTGCGCGCGCGGCTCTCGGATCTCGACACGCCGCTGCCGAGCATCGGCTCGCGCGATCCGTCGCTGCCCCACGAGCTGGTCGCGATCGTCGACCGCTGCCTGCGCAAGCACAAGACCGAGCGCTACGCGAGCGCGACCGAGCTGATCGCGGATCTACAGGCGTTCCTCGCGCCGAGGACGGTCCGCAGCGACGACGACGCCTGCCCGTATCGCGGGCTCGCGTCGTTCGGCGAGGCCGACGCGAAGTTCTTCTTCGGCCGCACGAACGAGATCCGCACCGCGCTGTCGCAGCTCGAGACCTGGCCGCTGCTCGCGGTGATCGGACCGTCCGGCGTGGGCAAGTCGTCGTTCGTGCACGCCGGCCTGGTGCCGGCGGTGCGCGCGACCGGCGGCGACTGGCAGATCTGCGTGCTGCGCCCCGGCCGCTCGCCGCTGCACAGCCTCGCCGCGACGCTCGACGGCCCGCTCGCGACCGGCCTCACCGTCGCCGAGATCGTCGACCAGCTGCGCGACGCGCCCGGCCTCTACGGCGAGCTCCTGCGCAACGTCGCGCGCAAGAAGAAGCAGCGCGTGATGATCGTCGTCGATCAGCTCGAGGAGCTGTTCACGCTGTCCGACGATGCCGGCGCCCGCGAGCTGTTCCTCGCGGCGCTGCTCGCCGCCGCCGACGATCCGAGCGCGCCGGTGCGTGCCGTGCTGTCGATGCGCGCCGACTTCCTCGATCGCCTCGCCGGCTACAAGCACGTGCTCGCCGAGCTGTCGCGCGGCCTGTTCTTCGTGTCCGCGCCCGACGCCGAGAGCCTGAAGGAGACGATCGTGCGCCCGGCCGAGCTTGCGGGCTACGCGTTCGAGGATGCGTGGATCGTCGAGGACATGCTGCAAGCCGCGACCAGCCGCGGCGCGCTGCCACTCGTGCAATTCGCGGCGACGCGGCTGTGGGGCGGGCGCGATCGCTCGCGCCGGCTGCTCACGGTCGGCGCGTACAACGCGATGGGTGGCGTCGGCGGCGCGTTCGCGCGCCACGCCGACGAGGTCGTCGCCGCGGTGCCGCCGACGAGCCAGGGCCTGTTGCGCGCGATCATGACGCGCCTCGTGACGCCCGAAGGCACGCGCGCGGTCGTCGATCTCGACGAGCTGCACGGTCTCTCCGACGATCGCGCGGAAGTCGAGCGCGTGCTCGACCAGCTCGTCCGCGCGCGCCTCGTGTTGCTGCACACCGATGCCGCGGCCGGCTCGACGCACGCGTCGACCGTCGAGATCGTGCACGAGGTGCTGATCACCGAGTGGCCGACGCTCGCGCGCTGGCTCGAGGACAGCCAGGCGCTGCGCGGGTTCTTGGCCGAGCTGCGCACCGCGGTCAAGCAATGGGTGGCGCGCGGCAAGCCGCACGGTCTCGTGTGGCGCGGCGACACCGCCCAGGATGCGCTCGCGCTCGTCCACCGCCACGTCGTCGAGCTGTCCGCGGCCGAGAAGGAATTCCTCGCGGCTGCGCGGCGCGAGCTCGCGCGCGTGCGCCGCCGCCGCGTCTACGTCGTCGGCTCGGTGTTCCTCGTGCTCGCGACGGTGATCGCCGGCGGCACGTACTTCACGATCCAGCTCTCGCACGCGAACTCGGCGGCGCAGGACAAGGCGCGCGAGGCCGAGGCCGCGCAGGCGCGTGCGCAAGCGCAGCTCGATGAAGTGCGCGCCGCCGACGCCGCGAAGGTGAAGGCGGAGGCCGACGCCCAGGCCAAGGATGCCGAGGCCAAGGCCAAGGCCGCCGAGGCGAACCGCGCGAACGAAGCGGTCGCGCAGTCGCACGAAGATCTGGAGAAGAAGAACGTCGAGCTGCAGAAGGCGCTCGCCGACGCGAAGAGCGAGCAGGCCGTCGTGCAGAAGTACGCCGAGGCCGCGAAGAAGGCCGCCGACGAGGCGAAGGCCGCGAAGGCGAAGGCCGAGGCGCTGCTCGCGCGCGAGCAAGAGCGCGTGAAGCAGCTCGAGGCGGAGAAGGCGAAGATCGCGACCGGAGGGTTGAAGTGACCAGGGTCGTGATCGCCGTGCTCGTGATGACGGCAGCCGCACACGCCGATCCCGACAAACCGTGGGCGGCCGGCGTCCCGCAAGAGCAGCAGGACAGAGCCAACGCGCTGTACGAGGAAGGCAACCAGCTGTTCGCCCAGCAGGCGCACGCGCCCGCGCTCGAGAAATACAAGCAGGCGATCGCGCTGTGGGACCACCCGCTGATCCGCTTCAACATGGCGGTCACCGAGATCCGCCTCGATCGCGTGCTCGAGGCTGCCGACGATCTCGACCGCGCGCTGCGCTACGGCGACCAGCCGTTCACGAAGGAGCTGTACCAGCAGGCACTCGACTACAAGCGGCTGGTCGATGGCCGCGTCGGTTCCGTCGAGGCGAGCTGCGACGCGACGGCCGCGCACCTCTTGCTCGACGGCAAGCCGTGGTTCGACTGCCCCGGCAAGCACGAGCAGCGCGTGCTCGCCGGCGAGCATGCCGTCGTCGGCGAGAAGCAGGGCTACGTGACGAGCTCGCAGCGGCTCGTCGTCACCGGCGGCGCGACCGCGAGCGCGAAGGTCGTGCTCGTCCCGTTCGAGACCGCGGTCGTCGTGACGTATCCGTTCGCGCGCTGGATCCCGTGGACGACGCTCGCCGGCGGCGCCGCGCTCGCGGCGATCGGCGGCGGCGTGTGGCTGCTCGGCCGCAACGGCATGAACCAGTTCGACGCCGACTACGAGGCGCAATGCGCGAACGGCTGCGAGCCCGGGTTGACCGCGCCCGAGCATCGCTCGCTGCGCGAGGAAGAAGACGCCGCCGAGCTCAAGGGCAAGATCGGCATCGGCATGGTTGCGACGGGAGGCGCGGCCGCGGTGGCGGGCGTCGTGCTCGCGATCATCAACCGGCCGACGCGCGCGCTGCCCGACGTCGAGGTCGCGCCGCGCGCCAGCGGCGCGGTGACGTCAGTGAGCTGGCGCTTCTAGCGCGTCGACCACCAGCCCCACGGCTCGTCGGTCTTGCCGGTCCGGCACAGCTCGGCCAGTCGCGCCGGTTTCGCCGTCGCGACGTGCGAGTACGCGACGTGCAGCGCGCGCTGGAGGCGCTCGCAGCGCACGAACGCGGCGATCGCGGTAGGCGAGCCGCGCTTCACGCCGGCGATGGTCTTCGCGAGCGCGTCGACATCGCTCACCGCGTCGAAGCGGTGGATCAGGTCGAGCTGGTCGAGCACGGCGCGCGGTTTCAGCCCGCGCATCCGGCGAAACGCCGCGACCAGGCGATCGCGTTCGTCGCTCGTGATCTCGGCGAGCAACGCGGGCGAGCGCGCGAGCATCTCCGCCGCGTCGTACGCCCACGGCGATGGCTTGCGCGCGCCGTCGCCGGTGATCAGCGCGACCAGCGCGGCCGCGCGCGCGCGATCGTCGGCCGCGCCGGTCCACGCCGCGATCGCCGCCCGCAGATCCGTGTCCGCGCGCCACAGGCTCTCCATCGCGTAGGGGCGCTCGACGATCGCGATGCCGGTGTCGCCGACCTTCATCGGGCTGCCGCAATCCGACGTGTCGTCGATCTCGAGCTCGATGGTCTTGCCGGCTGCGCCCTTGAACCGCGCGATCACCGCGACCGTGGCGCGATCTGCGCGCATCGGCACGCCGGGCGCGATTGCCGTGATCCGGACCTCGGCGATATCGGTCGCGGCGTCGAGCTGCTGGAACAACGGCGGCGGGTCGTCGCGATCACACGCATGCACTGCGCGGGCCGAGAACCAAGCGACGACGAAGCAGACCGCGAGCAAGCGCATGCCTCGTGTGTCATCGACCCGACGCGAGGTGTCGCCCGATCGCGCCCAGCTTGGGGGCGGCGGATCCGAGCGCACGCCCGAAGCGCAACGAGGCCAGCCCCCTAGCTCACGCGCGCGACGTCGCGTGACGCCGCCAGCGTGCCGCTGCCCTGGTAGCGCTCGAACAGCTGGCCCCACGTGGTCTGGGCGCGCCACTGCTCGAACACGCGGCGGTCGCGCAGCGGCCACCGGTAGAAGTCGTGATAGACCTCCGAGCCCGCGACGAACACGTTGACGAGCGGCGTGCGGAAGAAGAAGTTCTGGAACCGCTTGAGCGGGCCGAACCACATCATGTCGCCGACCATCGATGCGCCGTTGTCGCCGACCGCGAACCCCCAGCGCTCGTCGGCAAGCGCGGCGTCGCCGACGACCTCGATGTCCTCGCGGCGCGCGTGGCCGAGCCCCTGCTCGTCGGCGAGGCGCAGGTATTCGATCGCCATCGGATCGAAGCCCATCATCTGCGCGGCGACCGCGTCGATCGCGACCTGATCGTCCGACGCCAGCATCACGTCCTTGATGACCGGCCGCATCGTGCGCGGACCGGGGCCGTCGCCCGCGGTCGTGCCGTCCATGATCGCGAACAAGCCGGCGTGGATCTCCTTCTGGATCGCGAGCAAGTCGACCAGCGTCGCGTGGATCCACGAGTGGGTGTAGTGCCGCTTGGTGTTGAGGAGGCCACCGAACGCGTTCTTCATCGCGCCGGTCGTCGTGGTGTAGATGTGGCACTTCACGGTCGGCAAGTGGACGATGTTCGCGCCGTGGAACGCGTCCGGGATCTGGATGCCCTCCGGGAAGATGTCGGCGAGGACGTTCATCTTCGCGCGCGGCCGGTACACCGACCACGTCATGTCCTCGGGCTTGAAGTTGTAGCGAACCGGGACGTCGTACGCCTTGAAGATCGGCACGTAGCCGTTCAGGTCCTCGCCCTTGAACGCGTCGGTGACGACCGTCTTGTTCTGCACGCACACCAGGTCGTCGAAGCCGCGCGCGCGGAGTGCCCGCACGGTGCCTTCGAGCTGCCAGGGGGTGGTGTTCGCCCCCGGGAACGGGAAGTGCCACGAGATGTTGTCCTTGAGGATCGTCGGGGCGCCCGGCTTCAAGGCAGCCTCGACGCCGGCCAGCCCGCACAGGCGGTCGACGTCCTCGAGGATGTGGTCGGGGCGGACGCGCAGGACGGCGACCTTCGAGCGAGCCATATGCCCCTCGTGTAGCACGCCGGGGCGAAAACTTGCCGTGACGATCCGGCAGTGTGAGGCTCGGTCCGTGGGCGAGACCTTGTACAGCAGCAGTTACCAGCCGGACCCGGCGAGCGCGCTCGACGTGCTCGCGTTCGTGCTGACCCCGGTCGAGGCGTTCGCCCAGATCGACGAGCCCGAGGAGCGCGCGGCCGTGGCCGAGCTTCTCGACTCCGCCAAGGCCGAGGCGATCAAGCGCTGGTACTCGCTGCGCAGCGCCGACGTGCGCAACTAAGAACCGTAAGCCTAGGCGACCGTCGGCGACGGCTTCAGCAGGTACTTGAACTTCATGATCTCGGTGTAGACCTCGACCTTGACCTGCTTGATCTCCTCGCTCGTCGAGTCCGAGCGATCGGGCGTCACCGAGAAGATGTTCGCCTGGCTGAACTCGAGCTGGAACACCTCGGCCATGCTGTTGTCGCACACGACGAGCCGGCCGTGCACGGGCGATGGCGTCGCGTTGTTCTTCACCGCGAGGCCGTTGTTGTTCGTGCACGCGTCGAAGAACGGCTGCGCGTCGGCTTCGGGGACGTAGAACACGAGGTTCGGCGTATCGACGACCGTCGGCGTCTTCGTCGGCGCGAGGAAGCCACCCATGTGGTACTCGGCGATGTTCTGCTTGACCGTGAACGAGTCGATCTTCATCACGCGCTTGGCCGCACCGGCGATGCCCTTCGCACCATCGATCTCGAACTTGAAGTTGCACGCCTTCCACGACTTCTGCGTCTGCATCGCGAACGTGTCCAGGATCGCGTCTCCCTGACCCTGCTGTTTCGTGCTGAACTGGATGTCCTCGACGGCGAGCGTGACGGTCATGTAGGCCGGGCCCTTGTCGGACCCCTCGAGCTTGGGGAACGTGAACTCCTTGATCAGCGCGTTGGTGAACGTGCGGCGGGCGCGCTCCTTGTAATAGAAGTCGGACGCGATGATCGCGCCGTCCTTGCGGGTGGGGCTACCGCTGAAGAAATCGCTGATCCACTGGAACAGCTTTTCGCTCACCGCCATGCCCGCCGTGATCTTGATGTCGTCGTACTTCGGCTTGCCGAGCTGGCGATACCGCACGAACGGCGGCGGACCGCCGTTGCCCTGGTAGGTCATGACCTCGGTGTGAACGGCGCCGCCTTCGATCGACTTGAGAATGCCGGCCTGGAAACCCTCGAGCTGCAGCGTGAAGTGCGCTGCGGAGTAGCCGCGATTTTGATTGCTGCTGGCGTCGGGCATTGCTGGCTCGTGCGATTGTACTCGGGCGGTCCGCCCGGTCGAGCATGCTACGGTGAAGGCACGCGGGTGCTTCCTCGATGCCCGATCCCGAATCCAAGACCGTAAGTACCCGGATCCCCGCGGCGTTTCCGCCGCGATGGGGGTTTTTCAAGGGCCTCGTGACCGGCGCGGTGATCGAAGTGCCGGCGCTGGCCAGCGGGGTGTGGCTGCTCGCCCGGCTCGGAGTGGGCGATCCCGACGCGCCGTTCATGCGGATGTTGCGACTCGGCGCGGTGTTCGCGGGCGTCGCGGCGGTCCTGACCGCGGCCGGCATCGGTCGACTCGCCGCGTACGCGTCGGTCGATCGGATCGGCGGCGGCCGGCGCCGCGCGATCACGGTCGCGGCGCGTGCACACGCCGCGGCGAGCGTCGCGCTCGTGATCATCGCGGCGATCCCGATCGGGCACATGCCCGGCCATTCGCTGCGCTGGCTCGCCTACCCCGTCGTGGGCGGGCTGGTCGGCGCGGCGTGCGGCGCGGCGATCGGCGTCGTGTGCGGCGGCGCGGCGCCGGTCGGCATCTCCGACGTGTTCGCGCTCGCGCGCACGCCCGGCGCGGCGCTGCGCCAGCTGCTCGATCCCGAGGACCTGGTGAAGCTCGGCGCGGCGGTCCGCCAGCGCACGAGCAACCTGTTCGAGGGCATGTTCGAGCCGGCCAAGCAGCGGCCGCCCGAGCCGGCCGAGCCCGACAAGCCGGATGATGGATCCCGCAGCTAGGGACCGGCGCGTCGAGCTGCGCACGGTCGCGATCGCGCTGCTGGTCTCGCTCGTCCTGTGGAACCTGCCGTTCGGCGGCGTCGTCCTCTATCCGTTCAAGCTGCTCGCGACGTGGTTGCACGAGCTCTCGCACGGCATCGCGATGCTGTGGACCGGCGCCGGCTTCGACCGGATGATCGTCTATCGCGACACCAGCGGGCTCGCGTACGCGCGCTCGTCGGTCGGCCCGGTCGCGAGCGCGATCATCGCGGCCGCCGGCTACATGGGCACGCCGCTGTGGGGCGGCGTCTTGCTCGTCGCGTCGCGGGACGCGCGCGCCGCGCGGCGCGCGCTGCTCGTGCTCGCCGGCCTGCTCGTCGCGACCGCGATCGTGGTCGTCGCACCGAGCCCCGACGGCGACGCGTTCGGCCAGTATGCGGTCGCCGCGATGGGTGGCGTGGTCGCAGCATGCGCGCTCGCCCTGCCCCCGCGCTGGCGGCTCGGCGTCGCGCACTTCATCGCCGCACAGGCATGCGTGAACGCGCTGCTCGACATCCGCGTGCTGCTGCGGCCGTCGCAGGTCGTCGACGGGATCGCGGCGGCGATCTCGGACGCGCACAACATGGCCCTGCTCACGTTCGGCACGACCGCGACGTGGGCGGTGTGGACGTGGGCGTTGACCTGGCTCGCCTGGTCGCTCGCGGTGCTGTTCGCCGCCGTCCGGATCGGCGCCGCGCGCGCGCGTACAGCGGTACAATGAAGCGTGCGCGGGTGGATCGCGATCGGGTTCGCGGCGGCATGCTACCAGCCGGCGAACCTCGAGAACTGCACGGTGCCGTGCGGGCCGAACCGCGAGTGCCCGCAGGGGTACGCGTGCGCTTCGAACAACCTGTGCGCGTCGAACGGCACTTGCTCGGTGCTGCCGGCCGACGGCGGCCCCGACGGACCCTGCATGCGGTTCGGTCACGGCCTGTTCGAGCCGTGCGTGCCTCCGGCGTCGATCATGCCGCAGCTCGACGTCAGCGCCGGGAACATCGCGACGCTTCCCGACGCGAGTGACCCGTGCGTGACCTATCTCCAGACCGACATGACGCAGGTCTGCGTGCTCGCGTACCAGGCGATCTCGATCAGAGGGGGCGTGACGCTCACCGGCACCATCCCCGTCGTGCTGATCGGTGCCGACTCGGTCACCGTCGATACGACCGGGTCCATCGACGCGGCGAGCCATCGTGGAGGCGGCATCGGTCCTGGATCCAACCCGAGCACGTGCACGACGGAGAACGGTGACTCGAGCCAGAGCGGCGGGGGCGGCGGCGCCGGTGGCACGTTCGGTGCGCTGAGCGGCGGCTCCGGTGGAAACGCGCTGGACATGGCCGCGGCCGGCGGGCTCCCTGCGCTACCGGTCGGGCCGCCGTACACGATCCGCGGTGGCTGCTCCGGTGGTGCCGGCGGCGCAGGCACGGGCACACCCGCCATGACGGGCGGTGCCGGCGGCGGGGCCGTGATGCTGATGAGCAGCGGGCCGATCACGATCGCCGGCATCGTCAACGCATCCGGCGCGGGCGCAGCGATCGCGCTGGCGAGCGCCGGCGGCAATGGCGGGGGCG
>DATJXL010000039.1:0-25398 GCA_035500135.1 Kofleriaceae bacterium | reverse complement strand
AGCGCCTCGCCGGCCGCGCTCGCGCTCGACTTCTCGGCCGAGCCGCCCATGAGGATCATGCCGGTCGCGCCGATCGTCACGGCGTAGGCGCTGCGCTGCTTGTTGAACTGCTCCGCGAACTCGCCGGTGACGATGCGGACGTGGCCGAGGTCGACGCCGTAGCGCCGCTCGTAGCGGTTGCGCACGCTGAGCTCGAGCGGATCGCCGCGCCCCGCGCGCTTCTGCATGATCTTGAGCAGGCGCTCGGGGTCGTACTTCTTGGCGAGCTCGTCGGTCAGGTCGCTGGCCTGCTGCTCCTGCTGCTCTGTCGCTTCGTCGCTCACTTTCGGCGTTTCATTCTACGCGGTTACTCGTCTCCGCCTTCCCCTACCGTCGTCGTCGCGTAACCTTCGGATTGCTCGTAGTATTCGCCGGTCTTCTGCTGGTCGACCACCGCCGCCTCGCCGCCCAGCGCCGCCTCGAGGAACTTGGTCTCGTCGAGGCAGCTGCCGCCCTTGACGCCCTTGACCTGGAACGTGACCTCGCCCTTGGGCGTGATGACGATCTCGATGTCTTGCTTGCGCATGGTTATTCGCTCACCCACTTCCGGACGACGAGGCGAATCGAGCCGTCCTCTTCGTTGACCTCTTCCTCGACCGCGTAGCCCTTGTCTTCGCAGGCCTGCTTGACGTTGTGATACTGGTACTTCTGCGACAGCGTGTTCTTGAATTCCTCTTCGGACACGCCCTTCGTGGTCTCGACGCCCCACCAGTCGGCGACGATGTCGTAGGTGCCGTCCTGGTTGTCGACGACGCCGACGTCGTAGCGGCCCATGTCGACCGACATCGCCGCCTGTAACTTATCGCCGCGATAGCCCCGCACCGTCACGGTCTGACCTTGCTCGGCCTCGGTGACCTTGAGCTGCATGTCCGCGAGCGCCTTCTTGATCGCGGCGAGGTTCGTCATCTTGAGCGCGCACTTCGTGAAATGCGACATGCCGCTCCAGTATACGCAGTTTCGCAACTTCGGCTGCCCTAGGCTGTCCTTCGATCGTGAGCCGGACTGCCTTGATGTGTGCGATCGGCGCGTGTGCGGCGCTCGTGGTCGGAATCGTTGCGGCGCCCGCGCCCGAGGCGGCCAGGCAGCCGGAGCGCGTGAAGCTACCCGACGTGCCGTGGCTGTCGCGCGAGGCGTCCGCGCAGCTCGTCGGCGACGACGGCGAACCCGGGCCGGTGTTCGAGCACGCGATCGTGGGCGGCTCGGCGCCGTCGCCCGAGGTGCGCGAGCGGATCGCGGCGTTCGCACGCGCGAATCACATCTCGATCGCGCTCGACATCGCCGACGGCATGCTCGCCGCGATCCGCATCGAGGTCACATACGGCGGCTGCTGCGGCTACGAAGGCGCCGACGTGCTCGCGCTGCGGCTGCATCGCCCGCACCTCGGCGGCGGCTGCACGTGCCCGGTGGACCAGGTCCTGCCCAACGACTGGGCGTTCACGACCGCGGACCGCGTGCACGGTCGCGTGCGCGCGCGCGCCGGGACGATCGGCGTGCGCTGGGAGGCCGCGCTGTCGTTGCCCGACCTGCTCGAGCGCGCCGACGCGCTGCTCGGCCAGCGCGCGAGCGACGTGCGCGAGGCCGAGCGCCCGCGCTGGATCGAGATCGAGCCCGGCCGCCGCTACTTGCTCGAGCAACCGTACGACTTCGGAACCATCGCCGGCTATTGCTGGCCACCTCCGCTCGGAGGGCGCGACGATCTCGGGTTTCAGGTCGCGACCGAGCACGGCCGGATCACCGACGTCTCGTTCGTCATCGGCGACGAGGCCGACCCATCCGCGCTCGACGCGCGCTGGGGCGCGCCGCACACCATGGTCCGCGACACCGGCGAGTCGACGTGGTGGCTGCGCGATCGCGTCGTGACCGCCGAGTACGGCTGGCACGGACGCGTCACGATCGCGCAGCGAGCGCGCCGATGAGTCGAGCGATCGTGCTGTGCGCGCTCGCCGCGTGCGCGGCGCCCGAGGCCGCGCCGCCGCCGCACGCGAACGTGCTCGAGGAACCGTGGTTGTCGCATGAAGCCGACGCGCAGCTCGTCGGCCCCGACGGCGAGCCCGGCCCGTTATTCGAGGGCATGGCCGTCGGCGGTTCGGCGCCGATGCCAGCGCAGCGCGAGCGGATCGCGGCGTTCGCGCGCGCGAATCACGTCACGATCGACCTCGAGATCGACGACGACGAGCTCCGCGCGATTCGCGTCGAGGTCCGATACGGCGGCGGGTTCGGGTACGAAGGCGCCGACTTGCTCGCGCGGCGGCTGCACCGCCCCAACAACGGCGCCCCGTGCACGTGCCCGGAGGAGACGCTGCTCAACGACTGGGCGTTCACGATCGCCGACCACGTGCACGCCCGGGTTCGCCAGCGGGTCGGCACGATCGGCATCCGTTGGCAGCCGAAGCTCGAGCTGTCCGAGCTGATCGAGCGCGCGGATGCCTTGCTCGACCAGCGCACGGCCGACGTGCGGGCTGAGCAGCACGACCGCTGGATCGAGGTCGAACCCGGGCGGCGCTATCTCCTCGAGCTCCCGTTTCGCGATGGCTTCACGGGGACGTTTCGTTCGTGCGATCCGCCCGCGCTCGGCGATCGCACCGACCTCGGCATCCAGGTCACGGCCGAGCATGGTCGGATCACCGCGGTCGCGTTCGAGACCTTCGACGACGATCTGTCCGCGGCCCTGCACGCCCGGTTCGGCCGACCACGGATCGAGCGCGACCAAGGTACTGCGACCTGGCACGTGCGCGACCGGATCGTCAGCCTCGACGACGGCACCCGGGCCACGATCGCGAAGCGCTGATCACAGCTCGAGCTTGCGGCCGTCGTCCTCGGCGGGCTTGTCGCCCTTGTCGCCGAGGTTCGCGGTCGGCGCGCCGTAGCGCGCCATCCAGCCCTCTTTCTTCACCGGCTTGCCGCCGCGCGAGCTCGCCATGCGGGCGCGCGTGCGCGCCCACTCGCGCATCGACTCGATCATCTCGCGCATCGTGATCGCGAGCGGGACGATCTCGCCGACGGTCTTGACCAGGCCGTCGGTCGTGAGGTCGTTGCCGGTGTCGAACGCGTCGTACAGCGCGGCGATCACCGCCTGCTCGAGCTCGGCGCCCGAAAAGTCGACGGTCGCGTCGATCAGCTTGTCCATGTCGAACTGGCCGGGGTCGCGGTTCTTCTTGCGCAGGTGGATGTCGAGGATCTGGCGGCGATCCTCGCGATCCGGCAGGTCGCAGAAGAAGATCTCGTCGAAGCGGCCCTTGCGCAGCAGCTCGGGCGGCAGCTGGTGCACGTTGTTCGCGGTCGCGATCACGAACACCGGCGTGGTCTTCTCCTGCAGCCACGTGATGAACGTGCCGAACACGCGCGAGGTCGTGCCGCCGTCGGTCTGGCCCGACGACTGCGTGCCGGAAAAACCTTTCTCCAATTCATCGATCCACAGGATCGCCGGCGCGATCGCCTCCGCCGTCTTGATCACCGAGCGCACGTTCTCTTCCGAGCTGCCGACGAGGCCGGCGAAGATCTTGCCGACGTCGAGCCGGAGCAACGGCATCTGCCACAGCGCGCCGACCGCCTTCGCGGTCAGCGACTTGCCGGTGCCGGGCACGCCGATGAGCAGCATGCCCTTGGGAAGCGGCAGCCCGAAATCGCGCGCGCGCGTGCCGAACGCGTTGCGGCGCTTGACCAGCCAGTCCTTCAGGACCTCCATGCCGCCGACGTCGCTGAATTCCTCGCGGTGCTCGTAGTACTCGAGCAGGCCCGATTTGCGGATGATCTGCTTCTTCTCTTCGAGGATGGTCTCGAGATCGAACGTGTGCGTGCGCACCGCGCTCTTCGCGAACACGTTCTCGGCCTCGACGAGCGTGAGGCCGAGCGCGGCCTCGACGACGCGCTCCATGAACGTCGGATCGCTCTCGATCACCTGCTGCGTCGCCGCCGGCAGGCTCGGCAGGACCTTCTTCGCGGCCGCCTCGATCTCCTGACGGTTCGGCAGGTCCCAGTCGATGATCGCCGAGATGCTCTTCTCGAGCTCGGGCGCGACCTTCGTGACCGGCGCGAGGATCGCGAGCGTCTTCTTCGTCTTGCGCAGCTCGTGGGCGGCGTCGCGCAGGCGGCGCACGACCGCCGGCTCCTTCAGGAACGGATGGAAGTCGCGCAGCACGAACAGCGCGCGACCCTCGGCGCGGATGACGTGATCGATCGCCTTCATCGGATCCTTGACATCGCGCGTGCCCTGCCCGTTCGCGATCGTCTTGAAGCCCTCGGTGATCGACCACACCTCGAGCCGCATCTCGCGCTCGACGCACAGCCGCTTGAGCGAATCCTCGACGCGCTCCTCCTCGGGCGACGTGATCCACACCAGCGAATAGCGCGCGCGGATCAGGTCCTCGATCTCGGCCTTGCTGCTGCGTTTGTGCTCGATCGTCATGGTTATCGGCTCTCGGCGAGGTCGCGCAGCCCGCGCAGCGCACCCTTCGCGGTCTCCGCGCTGTCGACGAGCGCCTCGACCGCATCGGTGACGGCCTGGATGGTCTCGCCGTCGTCGGACTTCAAGTTCGGCAGCTCGCCTTGCACGAGCACCATGTTGTTGCGCATCTCCGACAGGATGTCGTTGATCGCGTCGTAGATCTCCTTCGCGCGCTTCGCGAGCTCGGGCGAACCGGCCGGCGAGCCGACCGCGTCGATGATCGACTCGGCCTGCGCGTCGGCGGTCGCCTTCGCGCGCGCGGCCTCGGCGCGCGCCTTCTGCGCATCGGTCTTCGCGGCGTCGACCGCGGCCTCGAGCGACTTCAGCGAGCGCTCGGCCTGCTCGGCACGCGCGACCAGGTCCGCGATCTTGCGCTCGCTCGCCTCGCGCTCGCGCTGGACCTCGGCGGGATCGACACCGGCGGCGGCCGCGGGCTGGACCTTCTCGAGATCGGCCACGCGCCGGCGCAGCTTCTCGAGCTCGCGGCGCGCGTCGTCGCCGGCGCTGCCTGCTTGATCGCGTGCCTTCGCCGACGCGAGCGCTTCCTCGGCCGCCTTCGCGCGCGCGACCTCGGACTTCGCGAGCGCATCCTGCGCGACATTCCGCGCGCTCTCGGCCGCGAGCTTGCCATGCACGGCTTCCTGCAGCTCGACCTCGATCTGCGCGAGCTTGCCCTCGAGCTTCTGGCGATCGCGATCGGCGAGCTCGTACTGCTCGCTCAGGCGCTCGCGATCGGCCTCGAGCTTCTTCTGCTCGACGCGCAGGTCCTTGAGCTCCCCGGCGAGCCGCAACGTGTGATCGCCCTGCGCGCTGCCGGCGCGCGCGCCATCGCCCTGACTCTCGACGAGCAACCGGCCGAGCCGCTTGTTCTCTTCTTCGATCGCGATGATCTGCGCGGCGCTGCGCGAAGCGGCGGTCGCCGCCTCGTCGCGCTCGGCCTTGAGCGACGCGATCTGCTTGAACATCTTCTCCTTGTCGGCGCGCAGCTCCTTGATGACCTCTTCCTGCGAGATCAAGCCGACGCGCCGCTCCTCGAGCATGCGCTCCTGCTCGTTGATGACCTCGCGCAGGTGCTCGATCTCGGTGAGCTGCTCGTTGAGCTTCTTCCAGCCCTCGTCCTTGGTCCGCGACAGCTCCATGAGCTGGCGGTTGAGATCCTGCATGTCCTCGCGGATCTTCGACGCGTCTTCCTGCGCGCGCGCGGCCTGACGCTCGCGCGCGGCCATGTTCTCGGCCATCTCGCCGAGCTCGTGGCGCTGCTTGTTGTACTCGTCGCGCGTCTGCTGCAGCTCGTCGCGCAGCTGGTCGGCGACGCGATCGTGCGCGGCGACCTGCTCCTCGCGATCCTTGATCTGCGCCTTCTGCTCGTCGATGCGCTCGCGCAGCGTCGCGGCCTCGGCGCGGATGCGCTTGCCGTCGGCGACCTCGCGCTCGTAGTTCGCGTTCGCCTTCTCGAGGTCGGCCTTGAGCTGCTTGACCTCGCGATCGAGCTTGCTCGGATCCGACGCGAGGCCGAGATCGACGAGCACCTTCTTCTCGGCGTCCTCGGCGGGCGAGCGCGGCGGCGCGGCCGGCACGCCGGCGACACCCGGGCCGCCGCGGCCGAAGATGCTCGGGTTGGCCCCGCCGGCAGGCATCGCCGGCGGGCCGCCGTATTGCGATGGCATCGCGGGCGGGCCGCCGGCCGGCATCGCGGGCGGGCCTCCGCCGGGCATGCCGGGCGGGCCGCCGTAGGGCAAGTTGACGGAGCTCGCGCCCGAGCCCGCGCCGGCCGCGGAGCCGCCGAAGCCGCCGCGCGCGTACGCCGGCGACGCGCCGGGCGAGCCGCCGAACGTGCCCCCGCCCGACGGCATCGCCGGCGGCGCACCGTACGGCGACGGCATCGCGGGCGGGCCACCGGCCGCGGGCATCGCGGGCGGCGCGCCGTACGGCGACGGCGGTGCGCTCGCGGGCACCGCAGGTGCGCCGAACGCGGGCGCGGGCGCCGGTGCGGGCGCGCCGAAGTTCGCGCCGCCGCCGAAATTCGCGCCGCCGAATCCGGCCGGTGGGCCACCACCTCCGCCGCCGGCGCCGTCGCCGCGATCGAGCACCATCGTGCCGCCCTTTTTCGGCGGCGGGCTCGCGCCTCCGCCCATCATCGGCTGCTGGGGCACGACGTTCACGCCGCCTTCGTCGAGGAAGCGGATCACGAGCGAGCCGCACTGGATGATGTCGGTGTGGCCGAGCGCCTGCTTCTGGACGCGCGTGTTGTTGATGTGCGTGCCGTTCGAGCTGCCGAGGTCCTCGACCACGTAGCGACCGTTCTCGTTGCGAAACTGCGCGTGCCGGCGCGACACCATGCCGTCGTCGGTCCGGATCGCACACTCGAGACCACGCCCGACGAACACCGGCTCGGTCGGGGTTAGCTCGACCGTCCCCTCGCGGCCCTGGCTGTCCCGGAAGATCAGGCGTGCCATGAAGTCGGAAAATCGTACCACGTTCGCGGATCTCGGCGCGTCAGCCCCGCTTTGGGGGCACGAGCGTGCCGACCCACGTCTCCGCCGAAAACGCCGCATCTTCGGGCGGCTCGGTGCACAGGTTGGCCTCGCCGTGGAACGAGAAGCAGCGGCGGCCGCCGTCGAGCTCGCACGTGCGGTACGCGACGCCGGCGGCGCGGCCGTCGCGGACCGCGTGCACGCCGGCGCGATGCGCGTCGCACGCATCGCCGACCTGCTCGCCGAACGACAGCTCGAAGTAGCGCGCGCGAATGCGGCCGGTGTCATCGAGCACGACGCCGCTCTGGTCGTCGCCTTCGGCCGTGCGCTGCCAGCACCAGCCGGGCGGCGCGGCGAGCGTGCCGAAGCGAAACCGGTGCGAGGTCGGCGCGCCGGCGCAGGCGGCGCTGGCATCGATGGCCGCATCGGCGGGCCCACGCGCGGCGTCGCGCGCCGGCGGCGGTGCCACCGGCTGCGGCGGCGGTGGCGGCGGCGTGTCCCGACACGCCGCCGCCGCGACGAGCAGCCACGGCGCGGGCCTCATCGCCTCGCCGTCATCACCACCGGCATGCCGCCCGACGGAGCGAACGTGATGCCGCGGCGCACCAGCTTGACGCGCGCGCCGGCCGCGGCCGCGAGCTCGGTGCGCGCGAGGATCGTCGCGAGCACGATCTTCATCTCGTAGCTCGCGAACGCCATGCCCAGGCAGCGCCGCGCGCCGCCGCCGAACGGAAAATACGTCGACGGATCGATCTTCTTGCCGACGAAGCGCCCCGGATCGAAGCGCGCCGGATCCGGCCACAGGTCGGCGCGGTGATGGACGAGATAGATCGACGCGAGCGCGAACGCTCCGGCCGGCAAGTCGAAGCCTCCGATCGTCCTCGGCTTGGCGAGCATGCGGCCGACCATCGGGACGATCGGCGTCAGGCGCAGCGTCTCCTTGATCGCGGCGTCGAGCAGCGGCGAGCCATCGCCGAGCTCGCGCACTTCGGCGCGCACGCGGTCGAGCCACGCGGGGTGCTCGAGCAGGTGATGGATCGTCCACGCGAGCGTCGTCGCGGTCGTCTCGTGGCCGGCGAGCAGCAGCGTCAGCATCTCGTCGCGCAGCTGGTCGTCGGTCATCGCCGCGCCGGTGTCGTCGCGCGCCTCGAGCAGCATCGACAGGATGTCGTCGCGGCCGCCCGTCGGCTCGTGCCGCCGCGCCGCGATCAGCTCGCGCATCAGCCGATCGGTCTCGGCCTGCGCGTGCACGATCTTCGCCCACGGCAAGAACCGCCCCCACGGCCGGCGCGCCAGCTGGCGGACGTCGAGCGCGCGCTCGGGCGGCACCAGCAACAACAGGGCGGTGCCGAGCCGCGACGTGCCGAGCGCGGTCCATCGCACGAGCGCGTCGCGCAGCGGCGCGACGCGCGCATCGTCGCCGCCGACGCCGAAGATCGTGCGCATGATGACCTCGAGCGTGATCGCCTGCGTCGCCCGGTGCACCGGGAACGGCCGGCCGATCGGCCAGCGCTCGATCTCGCGCGCGGCCGCGTCGCGCATCGCGTCGCCGTACGCGCGCATGCGGTCGCCGTGAAACGGCGGCAGCATGAGCCGGCGCTCGCGCAGATGGCGCTCGCCATCGAGCAGGAGCAGCGAATGCTCGCCGAGCACCGAACGCAAGACCGCGTTGGCCTGGCCGGCGTGGAGCTCGAGCGGATCGCCGGTCCACAGCTCGCGCACCGCGTCCGGCTCCGCGAAGATCACCATCGGCGTATCGAGCCGCGGCATCCGCATCGTGAACGCGTTGCCGTAGCGCGCCGCGAGCTCGTCGAGCCACGGCAGCGGCGTGACCAGCCAGCGCACCATGTTCACGAACCGTCGCGTCGGCGGGCCAGGTGGCAGCGTGCTGGCGCTCCGGCTCGCGCTCATTCGCGCTTGAAGACGGCTTCGGTGTTGCCGACGCGGATGATGTCGCCTGCCGCGAGCGTCTTCTTCGGCACCTTGTGGCCGTTGACGTAGACGCCGTTCGTCGAGCCGAGGTCGGCGAGCTCGTACTCGCCGTTGACCTTGCGAATGCCGGCGTGCTTGCGCGACACCGCGGGGTCGGCGAGCACGACCGTGTTGCCGGCGACCGAGCCGATCGTCGTGACCTCGTCGGAGAGCGGCAGGGTCTGGTTCGCCATCGGCCCGAGAATGAACTCGAGGCGCGCGATCGGCGCCCAGCCGCAGAACAGGCACTTCGTCCACACCGGCAGCATGACGCGGCGGCAGCCGCCGCACAGCTTCTGCTGCTTGGGCTGACTCGACTTGCTCGCGAGCACGCCGATGACCACCAGCAGCAGCACGGCGCCGCCGATGATCAGCCCGACGAGCACACCGGTCGACACAGCGCTCCTAGTTGATCGACTTGAATTTGAAGTTGGTCTTGCCGAGCGTGATCATGTCGTTGTCGACCAGATCGTGCTTCTGCACCTTGCGATCGTTGACGTAGCAACCGTTGGTCGCGCCGTTATCGATCAAGGTGAACCCGGCGGGCGAGCACGCGATCTGGCAGTGCTCGGTCGACATGAAGCCGTCGTTGATCACGAGGTCGGCCGGCGGCGCCGTGCCGATCTTCGTCATGCCCGGTCGCAGCCGCATCGTCTTGTACGCGTCGACGCCGTTGAGCGGCACGAGCCAGCCGACGATCGGGAAGCCGTCCTGATCGCCGCCCGCGCCGATCATCACCGTCTTCATCGGCCCGGCCGGTTTCGGCGCCTCCATCGGCGCCGGCGCCGGCATCGCGACCGGCATCGGCTGCGGCGCGGGCTTGCCGCCGAACACCTTCGCGCCGATGATGATGAGCAGGATCAAGCCGACCAGCACGAGGATCACGACCAGCCACGGAAATCCGCCGTGCGACGGCGGATCCCACTTCGGCGCGAGCGGCATCGTCACAGCCTCGAGCTCGGTCTGGTCGATCTTGATCGTGAGGTCGTGATCCTTGGTGTCCCACGGCAGCCCGACGCCGAGATTCTCGTCGTAGCCGGGGAACGTCAGGTAGTAGCGGTTCTTCATGCTCTCGACGATCTCGGCGAGCGCGGCCGCGATGCCGTCCATCGAGTTCACCGTCTTGACGCCCGGGATCAACGTCGTGATCACCTGCGGCCGCTCGTTCAGCTCCTCGCGCGGCTTGTAGATGATGCCGAACGCCTGGATGTTCTCGGCCTTGAGCTTCTTCTTGAGGTCGGCGAGCGCGGATTTCGCCTTGTCGGCATCGGTGTCGGTGCCGTCTCCGACGACGATCATCGCCTTGCGCGAGGACGTGATCTCCTTGAGCTTCGCGTACGCGAGCTGGATGCCCTGCACCATGTCGGTGCCGAGGTGCTTGTAGTAGTCCTTCTCGCCGCCGAGCGCGGCGCCGGTCATGTTCTTGAGATCGACGACGCCGGTGCCTTTGACCTCGGCGCCGTTCGAGTACGAGATGATCACGCCCTTGCTGCCGGGCGGGCCCGCATTCGCGAGACCCATCTTGTCGATCGCGCCCTCGAGGTTCTTGAGCGCGCCGGGGTACGCGGCCGACGGATCCTGCTCGACCTCTTCGTTACCGACCCACAGCTCCTGGCCGTTGATGACGAGCGCGATCGCGATCGTCTCTTTACCTTCGGTGTACTCGCGCAGCTTCGACGCCTTGATCGTGACGCGCTGCTTGTCGGGTCCGACCGCGGAGATCGTGAACTTCTCGAGCGGGACCTTCGGGCCGTTGACGATCGTGGCTTCGATCGACGGCGCCTTGCCCTTCTCCTTCGGATCCTTCTCGTCGGGAACGTTGACGACGAGGTACGTGCCGATCTCGCTGTTGTCGCCGGCGCCCTGAGGGGGGCCATCGGCGCGTGCGCGCGTCGCGAACAACGAGATCACAACACCGATGGCAATCGCGAGCTGCTTCATAGCGACTTGAACTTGAGCATGGCCGACCCGAACTTGATGAAGTCGTTGTCGACGAGCTCGTGGCGATCGACTCGCCGGTTGTTGACGTAGGTGCCGTTGGTCGAGCCCGAATCGCGCAAGATCCACATGCCGTGCTCGGCCTTGATCTCGGCGTGCTTGCTCGACATGAACTTGTCGTTGAGCACGAGCGTGCAGGTCGGATCCGTGCCGATCGTGTTCGTCGGCTGCAGCGTGAACAGCTCGCCCTTCTGCGGACCTTGCAGCGGGATGATCCAGCCGAGCAGCTGCGTGCCGCCGGCGTTGCCCGCCTGATCGAGCACGAGCGCCTGCGTCTTCATCTTCTGCAGCTTCGCCGGCGCCTGCATCGCCTGCTGCGCGATCTGCGCGCAGTACGGGCAGGCGTCCCACGTGCGGTCGAGCTGCTGCTCGCACTGCGTGCAGAACTTCTTCTTGAAGATCCAGAAGCCCTTGGTCCGGATCGGCGGGTTCGGATTGGGCATGCCGGGCGCGCCCGGAGGCATCCCGGGCATTCCCTGCATCGGCGGCATGCCGGGGGGCATCCCCGGCGGCGGAAATCCTCCTTGTGGAGGCATTCCCGGGGGCATCCCGGGCGGCATCCCTTGCTGTGGCATGTACGCTCCTGGTTGCGGGGCCATTGGCTGCTGTGGCTGGCCCTGCTGCTGACCCTGCGAGAAGTGTCCGCCGTACTGGTTGACCTTCTGGTTGGCACTGCCGACGAAGTTCTTGCCCCGGTTGAGCATCGCCTTCGATCGGTTGACGTCCACCATCATGTTGCCCTTGATGTTCTGGACGCCGAGGATCTTGTTACGGATCGCGCGGAACGGCGTGAAGACGAAGTCGATGTACTCGAGAAACCCGGGCATCCGTGGGGCTCATTCTAGCGCGGCTGGTAGACCCAGATGTGGAACATGTTGATATCGCGGCCCGCCGTCACGGACTGCTGGCGTACGAGCATCGTTCCGTCGGTGGGGACCGACTCCGCCGGGATCATCGCGGGCCAGTTGCGCCAGCGATGCACGCGATCGGTGCCGTTGCACGACACGATCGAGACCTTCTTGCCGTTGACGGACATCTCGAGCTCGTAGTCGCCGTACACGTAGTCCATGCGGCGCAGCACGACGACCGGGCGGCCGGGCGTGATGTTGAGCAGCTTGAACTCGCTGTAGCCGTCGACGTGCGCGCGGCCGGTATCTTCGACCGTCGTGCCGTCGGGATACTTGAGCTTCTGCCGCGAGCGATAGGAGTCCTTCGCCTCCTTGATCGTGAAGATGTGCTTGTCCTCCGACTCCTTGTTGAGGATCTCGATCTCGTCGACGAGCACCCACGTGATGCCTTCGAGATCCATCTGCGGCTTGGGCTGCGGCATCGTCTTGACGCCTTCCCAGTCCTTGATGTCGGCGACCTTCGCTTCCTTCTTTTCTTCAGGCGCGGCGATGACGGGCTTCTCGCCGGCCACCGCGGCCGCCGCGATCTCGGCGGCCTTCGCCTGATACGCGAGCAGGTTCATGAACGCTTCCTGGTTGTTCTTGTTCTCGGCGAGCAGGCCGCGCAGGATCTCGACCTGGCGGCGGAACTCGGAGAACTCCTTCTTCTGCGCGATCGTCGGGTGGTGGACGTCGACGTCGAGCGACATCTCGCCCTCGCAGTCGATCACGAGCCGGAACACTTCGAACACGTTCCGCAGGTCGAGCAGGTTCGCGTACAGCAGCATGAGCGCCGTGTTGCACGCCTGCACCACGTCGTGCGCCGCGATCACGCCGCGCCGCGTGTACTCGATCGCGCCGCGCCGGATCTGCCAGAGCAGCTGCTCGAGCCGCAGCCGCAGGTGGCCCGGCAGCATCGAGCCGAACGCGCCGCCATGCGGCACGTAGCGCATGTCGATCTCGTTCGGCGCGGGGTTCGCGGGATCGCGCGCGTCGCGCACGCGGTTGACGCCCTTCTCGAGGTAGACGCGCGCGAGCTCGACCTCGCGCATGAGGTCGGGCTCGGTCTGCGACAGCTCGACCTTGCACGACTCGAGCACGCGGCGGTGGCCCTTGTACTCGAGGTTCTCCTTGTATGCGATGAAGTCGGTGAGCTCCTCGTAGTAGCGCAGCACGATGTAGATCGTCTGCGGGAGCTTGAACTCCTCGAGGTTGATGTTGCGGATCGTCGCGTCGTAGATCATGAGGTCGTTCCCCATGCCGTCGATCGCGTAGCCGGGCTGGACCTCGACCGACAGGTCGCCGCGCGAACGCGCGGTCACGCGCAGGTCGCTGGCGTGACCGTGCACGACGCCGGCCGAGTGCATCATCTTGTTGTGCAGGCGCCGCTTGTCGATGTGGTAGCGCTCGGCGTCGTTCCAGTCCTTCTCGGTGGTGAGAAAGCCCTTGAAGAAGTTGATGCGCTTGAATCCCTGAACCGCGTCGCTCATGGCTTGTCCTTATCGTCTTCTTCCGTGGCTTCGACCACCTCGGCACCGATGCCGATGCCGGACCGCACGCCGATCGCGAAGAACTCGCGGAGCTCGACGTCGCCCTTCTCTTCCTTGAACTGCAAGTAGTAGTGCGTGTGCGCCGGTTTCTCGAGCTGGATGATCGCGTGGATGCGGATCACGAGCTCGGGCGTGACATCCTCGAACTTGATCGGCATCGTCACGACGAAGCAGTGCGCCAGATCGACCGGCGGCAGCACGACCGAGTCGAGCGCGATGCGCGCGCCTTGTTCCGCGCCGTCACCCTCGACGCGAAATCCCTTGAACGGCCACGTGTTCTCCGCGATGTCGGGCTCGTGGCCGGTGAACAGCTTCAGGAACAGCGAGAGCCCGCGCTTGGTGCCGCGGATGCGATAGAGATCGACCGCGCGCTTGATCAGCGCGCGCTTCTGCGGCTCGGGCCAGTCGAGATCGACGGTGAAGGCCGTCCAGCTCGCCAGCCACTGCAGGAAATCGACCGGCGTGACGTGCGGATCGTAGAACCGCCAGCCGTCGCTGAGGTTGCCGTCGATCGAGTCGAACATGTGCTCGAACAGGAAGCACAGGTCGCGCACGAGGTTGCGGCCGACCGCGTCGCTGCGGCGATAGATCGCGGGCAGATGCTCGAGGTAGCCGCGCCGCGCGATCCAGATCGTGACCTCGCTGCCCTCGTAGACCATCTGGCCGCGCGCCGGGCGCTGCTCGAGCACGGTGTCCCGATCCTCGTAGCTCTCGCGAAACAGCACGACGACGCGCTGGAGCCCCGCATCCTCGAGCACGATGCGCGCCTTGACGAGCGAGCGCCCGACGACGTCGGGGACGCGAACGACGCGGCGGGATAATGCTTCTGTCACCATGATCGGAACCTAGAACTGCGAGGCGAACCGTGGGTCATCGAATGTCGTCCCGGACCTTCTCCGCGACGTGGACGTGGACGAGGAACGGCAGCTCGTCGTCTTCGAGCCGGAGGTGCTCGACGCCGACGTTGCGCATCTCGTCGCGGATCTCGAGCGAATCGACGCCTTCGACGCCCGGTACCTCCTCGACCAGATGGATGACCTCGGCCTTGAGCACGGGGCGACCGAACTCCCAGCCCTTGCCGTCGCGCCCGCCGACGAGCGAGTGCAGGAAGCGCCGGAGCTTGACCTCGATATCCTTTCTGAGGCGATCGGACGTGCCGACCGTGCGGCGGATCAACACGACCCGCAGCGTGACGTCCTTGTAGCGCGGCCGCACGACGTTGAGCACCGTGCCGACCAGCTTGCGTTCGTCGAGGTAGCGCTTGACGTGGCGCATGACCTCGTTCGACGGCACGAGCCTGCGGTTGAGGTCTTCCACGCGCAGGTCCGATTTCGGCACGAGCGCGACGGTGACGTGGCCGCGGTTCGAGCGGTCGGGCACGCAGCGCGCGCGCGCCAGCTGCGTCGACGCGCGCAGCGCGAGCATCTCGTAATCCTCGGTCGTGACCGCGCGATCGCGGCTCTTGATCGTGTACGGCGCGCGCGCCTTCGCCTCCTCGATCGACTCGCGATCGGCGCCGCCGGTCGCGGGCAGCGGGTTCGTCACCGACTCGATGTACGCGAGCGCGCGGCCGAGCGAGCTCAGCGTATTCGGATTCACGTTGCCGAGCGCGCCGCCGCCGATGCGATAGCTCGCCGCGACGATGTTGTTCTTCGCCTCGGGTGGCACCATGCCGCGCCGGCCATCGCCGAACGTCACCGTGCCGGTGACGTAGTCGAGCGTGTAGTGCCGGCTGCGCGGACCCGACGCGAAGAAGCTCTCGACGCGCTTCCACCGCACCCACGTCTCGTTGCTCTGCGGGTTGTCGGGCTGATCCTTGCGCACGGCATCGGGCCCGAGGTCGGCGATCTCTTCGTCGGGCGGCGCGTTGCGCTCGCGGACCTCGATGTGCTCGTCCTCGAGCAGCGGGTTGCGCAAGAACTTGAACGCCTGCAGCGGCGAGCCATCGGACGCGCCGAGGATCTCGCCGCGCACGGTCTCGTGGTTGTACGCCTCGACCGCGTTCGACACGATCATGCGGAGGCGCGGCGGCTTGACGTAGCCGCCCTGCTCGAGCCGCGCGCGCAGCCAGAACCGCTCCTCGGTGAACTTCGACGCCGCCTTCCAGTCGTCGGGCGCGATGAAGCTGACGAACCCGCTGCCGGTGAAGCCCTGCGTCTCGTCTTCGGTGCCGAGCGGCTCCCACTCGCGGCCGTCCCAGTACTCCCACACGACGCGCTGGCCGTTCTCCCAGGCGAGCCGCCGGGTCGTCTCGTACTTCTCGAGCTCGGCGGTCGCGACCTCGGCTTCTTCGCCCGGCAGCGAGCCCAGGCCGAGCTCCTCTTCGAGCCGCACGTAGATGCCGACCTTGTCGTTCGGTGGCTTCTGCGGGAAGCCGAGGTAGAGCGCCGGCGACTCCTCGGGCTTGGCCGAGAACGGCTGGAAGATCGTGAAGTCGGTGCGCGCGACCTCGGTGCAGTCCGTGTACTGGAAGTCGTTGAACGACAGGACGTGCCGCACGTCGCGATAGTCCTCGCGGTAGCGGAAGGTCATCCCGCGCAGCGCCGGCGGCTTGAGCGGGCGATCGTCCTTGAACACCCAGCGCTCGTTCTCGAGCGTGTACGTGCCCTGCTCGCCGTAGTCGCCCTTCTCGATGCGCACGCGGACCCAGCGCTTGCTCTGGCCGTTGATCTCGAGCACCTCCATGTCCTTCGGGCGCTTGAAGCTGACCGAGCCCGATTGCGACATCGCCTTGGTGTCGTCGTGGAAGCCGAGCTCGTCGCCGGCACCCGGCAGCACGCCGCGCGGCGCGGTACGGCCGAGGAACCGCCAGCGCTTGCCGTCCCAGTACTCCCACGCGAGCACGAGCTGGTCGCTCGGGTTCGGACGCGGGACGATCGTCGAGTCGGCGAGCGTCATCTCGATCGAGATGTACGCGTCGGCCGTCTGCATCAGCTCGTCGCACGCGAGGTACAGGATGCAATCGACCTTCGGCTCCTTGCCGAACGGGTAGAGGTTCTTCGACAGATCGAGCGCGAGGAACGCGTTGTTGTCGAGGTTCGCGTAGGCCTGCGTCGGCAGGAGGCCTTCGCCGACAACCTCGACGCGGGCGCGGATGGTGTCGATCTCGGTGTCCTCGGGCGACTCCGGCACCTCGGCGAGCCGGCCGCGCATCCACAGGCCCTCGATGTGGTTGACCTCGGTGGCGTCGAAGTGGAGCGGGCCGAGGAACGCGACCTCGCCGCGATCGACGTCGATCTGCGCGGGCGTGAGCTCCTTCCAGCGCGTACCGTCCCAGTGCTCCCACTCGAGCAGGCGCGCGAGATCGCGGCCGCCGCGCTCGGGCGTGCCGAGGAACACGCGCAACAGCGACGCGTCGCCGGTGTTCGCGAAGCGCGGATCGCTGAGGTACATGAAGCGATCGATGCGCTGCGCGCCGGCGAACACCTCGGCCGGCTCGATGTGCGTGCCGGGCGCGGGATCGATGAAGCGGCTGTTCTCGCTGTACGACTCGTCGAAATACGAGAAGCAGCGATCCGGCCGCGCGTTCGTGATCACGACGTCGCGATGGGTCTCGAACGTGACGGTGTGCTCCTCGGTTGCCTGCGGCGTCGAGACCTGCGTGCCGCGCGGCACGCGCTGCTTGGTCGCGCCGTCGACGAGCGCGAACCGCAGGAGCGCCTTCGCCGCGCGCGGCGCGCGCAGCTTGATGCCGAGCAGATTGAGGAACGCGACGTAGTTCTTGTCCGGAACCTGGTTGAGCCGATAGATGAGCAGGTCGGTCATCCACGCCGCGAGCTCGATCAACGTGATGCCCGGATCCGACGGATTGTGGTTCGTCCATTCCGGCGCGTAGCGCGGGATCATCGACAAGGCTTCGTCGACGATGTCGTGGAAGGTGCGGTCGTCGAGTTTCGGCGGAGGGATCATGGAAATCAGACGCCGTTCTGCCCGTTCGGGGCTTCATCACCCTCGTCTTCTTCGTTCTTCAAGTAGAACGGGAACACGAGGTTGCGCTTGTCGTTCTTGCCGGCGATCACGTACTCGATGCGGATATCGAGGCGGTTCGGCTCGTCGGAGTTCGCCGACGCCCGGCACGAGACCTTCTCGACGCGCGGCTCGAACTTGTAGATCGCCTCTTCGCAGTAGACCTCGGCGCGCGCGGCGGTCACCGCGTTGTTCGGTGCGAACATGAGGTCGTGGATCTGGCAGCCGAAGTGCGGGCGGTTGATCCGCTCGCCGGGCGCGGTGCCGAGGATGACGAAGATCGCCTGGCGCACGTTCTCCTCGAGCTGGCTCGTCGAGACGCCGCCGTTCAAGTTGAGCGACACCGGAAACCGGAGCCCTCGTCCTAGAAATTCACGATCGTTCGGCATGCGGCTTCAGGGCGTCAGGGCTGGAAGCGACCCTGGATGAACTTCTTGCACTTGGGGCACGAGATGCGGGTCGAGCTGTCGACCTCCTCGATCGTGAGCGGGCGATGATTGCAGAACGGACAACCGACCTCGCTCGGCCTTCCAGCCGCGACCATGTCGAGCACGTCTTGCCAAGCGATCAGCGCTTCCTCATCCACGAAGAGACTCCTGTCTTTTCGACCCCTTCGAAAGCAGAGGACATCGTAGGAAACCGCGTCGGGTTGGGTCAACGCGGAGACGGTGCAAAACGCTCGATCGCGCGGCCGCGAACGTCGCGCGTCTTACTTTTTCGGCCCGGGCTTCGTCGGCGTGGGGGCGATCGGCGTCACGCCGGGTGTCGCGGCCCGACCGGGCGAGGCCGGGCTCGACGGGACGCTGGAACCGCCGGCGTTCGGGCTCGGGCCGGCCGCGCCCGGGCCGGCGGTCGTTCCCGACGTTCCCGACGTGCCAGGCGTGCCGGTCGAAGCGCCAGCCGAGCCCCCGACGGCGACGCTGCCGCCGACGCTCTCGTTGACGTCGAGCCGCGAGCGCGCGGCCGCGGCGGGATCCTCGACGGTCTCGCCCACCGACTCGACCGCGTAGGGATCGACGGGCGAGCGCTCGACGACCGCGCCGGTCGCCGTGTAGGTCGCGGCCGCTGCGGGATCGGCGTAGATGCTCGCGGCTTGTTCGGCGGTCCCGACCTCGGCGCCCATGCCGGTGCGATCGACGACCGCGCTTTGTGCCTCGGCGGCGGCCGAGTCCTCGACGCTGACCGACGTGCCGACCGTCGGTCCGCCCATGCCGACGCCGACGCGCTCCTGGACCGCGCCTTCGACGTAACCCTCCGAACCGGTCTGCTGCACTCCGCTCGCGGCGCCCTCGACCGAGCCGGCCGCGCCGGGCTGTTGTGCCTGCGACGTGAAGCCGCCGACGACCGAGTCGCCTTGGCCACTGACGTTCGCGCTGCTCGTCGCGCTGCCGACGTATCCGGCGGTGGGATCGGAGTAGCCGGGCATTCCCGGCGCGCTCGGCGTTGCGGGCACCCCGGCGGCGGAGGTCGAGACGCCCGAGCTGGAGACGCCGACACTCGCGGTCGCGTCCGGCGCGCCCGGCGCGCTCGGTGCGCCCGGTGCGCTCGGCGCGCTCGGTGTCGACGGTACGCTGCCGACACTCGCGCCGCCGGCTGCTTGCACGCTGCCGCTCGGCGCGCTCGGCGCGCTCGGTGCCGATGGTGCACTGCCAACGCCTGCCGCTTGCACGCTACCGCTCGGCGCGCTGCCACTGCCGGCCGGCGTGCTCGCAACTCCATCGCCGCCGGCCTTCGGGCTCGACGGTGCGCCTTCGGCGGGCGCGCTCGGTGCGCTCGCTGCTCCGCCGGAAGCCGGTGCCGCCGGTGCGCTGCTACCCGGCGTGCTCGGCGCGCTCGCGGCTCCGCTCGAAGGACCCGTCGCGCCGGTGCTCGGCGCGGTACCGCCCGCCTGCGCGGCCGGCGCGCTGCCGCCACCAGCGGGCGTGCTCGACGCGCTCGTGGCTCCGCCTGCAGCAGGCGAGCTCGCTGGTCCGCCAGCCGCAGGCGATCCACTTCCACCCGCCGGCTTGTTCGGCGGGCTCGCGCTCCCGCCGGAGGGACCGGCCACCGGCGTCGCGCTCGTCGCTGGCGCGGTGCCACCGGCCGGCGCGGCCGGCGAGCTCGTCGTTCCGCTCGCCGGCGTCGCGCTCGTAGCCGGTGTAGTGCCGCCGGTCGGAGCGCGTGGGCTCGTTCCGGTTCCAGCCGGCGTCGCCGGCGATGATGATTGACCGCCCGATACCGATCCGTCGGTGCCGGTGCCAGTGCCGCTACCGCTGCTGCTTCCGCTTCCGCTTCCGCTGCTGCTCGAGCTGGTGCCGCTGCTGCTTCCGCTTCCGCTACCGCTGCTGCTTCCGCTGCTGCTTCCGCTTCCGCTTCCGCTGCTGCTGCTTCCACTTCCGCTGCTGGTGCTTCCACTTCCGCTGCTGGTGCTGCTTCCGCTGCTGGTGCTGCTTCCGCTGCTGGTGCTGCTGCCGCTGCTGGTGCTGCTGCCGCTGCTGGTGCTGCTGCCGCTGCTGCTGCTTCCGCTGCCGCTGCTGCTGCTGCTGCTTCCGCTGCTGCCGCTGCTGCTGCTGGAGCTGGTGCCGCTGCTGCTTCCGCTGCCGCTGCCGCTGCTGCTGCTGCTGCTGCTTCCGCTGCTGCTGCTGCTTCCGCTGCTGCTGCTGCTTCCGCTTCCGCTGCTGCTGCCGCTTCCGCTGCCGCTGCTTCCGCTATCACTCGCGCTGCCTCCGCCGCCGCCCGCCGCACCACCGCCGCCGCCACCGCCGCCGCCGCCGCGCGCCTGCTCCTGAATCTGATCCTTCACCGCATCCGCGAACACGCCGCCGAGCGACCCAGCGCCCGAGCCAGACACCTGGCACGCCGGCGAGTTCGACACGTTGATCTGGATCTGCGACGCGCTGATCGTGATCTGCCCCGACGCCTTCAAGCCGAACGTCGCATCCGAGTCCGTCAGCACCTGCTGACCGCTGCCGCTGAGCGTCTCGGTGGTTCCAACCTTGAGCGCGTTGGAATGCATGATCACGTTCTGCTGCGCCTTGATCTCGATGTCGCCCGCGCTCTCGATCTTCACGACCTTGTTCGCGCTATCGAGCACGATCTTGTTCTTCTTCGTGCTGTCGACGATCGTGACCTTCTCGGCGCCGTCCTTGTCGTCGAAGATCATGCGGTGGCCCGATCGCGTCTTGACGAGCTTCGTATTGTTCTTCGACGAGTCGTTGTTCTCGACCGGCTGCTGCTGGTTGCTCCACAGCGCGCCGATCACGATCGGGCGGTTGATGTCGCCGTGCTCGAACACCACGAGCACCTGGTCGTCTTTCTCCGGCAAGAAGTACGAGCCGCGGCCGTTGCCTGCCATCGGCACCGCGATGCGCGCCCAGAACGTCTTCTGATCGTCGGCGAGCCAGGGGAACTTGAGCTTGACCCGATAGCCCGGGTTATCCGGCGACTGGTCCTTGTTCTCGAGGACGATTCCGAGATGTACGCCTCGGATCTTCGCGGCGCGCTCGGCGCGCGCCATCACCCGATCCAAGGGAAGGAACGTCATCTGCCGTCACCCGATGTTGATCTTCGAAGCGTCGTAGTTACTCGGCGAGCTCGCCGACAGCTTGGCCGCCGAGCTACCTGCCATCTTCAGGTCGCCACCGGCCTTGATGTCGATCGTCGTCTTCGCGTTGATCTTGATGTTCTGCTGCGCGCTCACGGTGAGCGCGCCGTCCTTGCACGTGATCTCGAACGTGCCTTCCATCGACGAGAACGACGCGCCGGTGTCGCCCGACATCGGCGGCTTGTACACCGCGCAGATGTTCGGTCCCGCTCCGCCGGTCGCGAAGTTGCC
The DNA here is from genome assembly GCA_035500135.1 of Kofleriaceae bacterium. GTDB lineage: Bacteria > Myxococcota_A > Polyangia > Haliangiales > Haliangiaceae > JABFXX01. Next base: position 4,255 of record DATJXL010000039.1, on the reverse strand, counting down.
GAGCCCGACCATGTTCTTCGCCGTCTTGTCGGCGACCACGACCTTCACGTTGTCCCCGTCGTCGAGGATCAAGCGATGGCCGGAACGGCTGCGATAGCCGCGGAAGTTGTTCTTGCCGTCCTCGTTGGTCTCGGGCGAGTAGTCCGGCGTGCTCCACACGCCGCCGAGGATCACCGGCTGGCTCGAGTCGCCGGCGATGAACGCGACCACGACGACGTCGTCGACGTCGGGCAGCGAGTACCAGCCGAACTTGTCGCCCTCCATCGGCGTGAGGAGCTGGGCCCAGTACGTCTGATCGGTGTCGCCGCCGTCGAGCCACGGCAGCCGCACCTTGACGCGATCGAGCTTGTCGGGATCGTTGTTCTGGCAGACGACGGCGTAATGGACCCCGTACTGGGTGAGGTCGAGTGAATCGAGCCGTGGTCCGCCTGAGCGCACTAGCCACCACTCTTCTTCTGCGCGTCGCGCATGAGCCGCAGGATCGTCGTGAAGCCGCCGTCCTTGCTCTTCGACGCGATGTGCTGGTGGGTGAGCCCCATGACGTAATAGTTGCCGTTGAACGGATCGTTGCCCTTGTTGGAGTCGTCGTCGTTGTTCGCGACGACCCCGACGAGCGTCCCGATGTCGAACGCGGGGTCGCCGTTGCACACCGCCTCGCCGGTGATGTAGCCGAGCGAGACGTCCTGCAAGCGCGCGAACGCGATCGCGTTCGCTTCCTCGGCGCTCCAGATCGGGTGATCGACCGTGAACGTCTCGTCACCGGCGAGCGAGCCCGCGCCGGTCGCCGCGTTCTCGTCGCCGAGCGAGGAGCTCTGCGCTTCGGCCTGGCCGGTGATGAGCTCCTTGGTCTCGGGGTTCCAGCCCTTGACCGTCACCTTCTTCACGATCGCCGCCGCACTCAGCCGCGGCCGGAACTCGCGCAGGATCGCGTCGCCTTGCGCGGAGCCGTCGACGCGGAGCGTCTTCGCCGGCGAGCCTTGCAGGTTGGGCTGCTTCACGTACACGGTCGATCCGACGCACCACACGTGGCAGCCCATGCGCGCCGCGCGCGTGCGCAGGAACTCGAGGTTGGTCTGGTTGTGCTGGTAGACGTGCTTGTACTGGATCGACGTCTTGGCCTGCCACTCGAGCGACAGCCCGGAGTCGCCGACGACCTGCTGCAAGATCGACTGATCGGTCTTGTCGGTGTACGTGATCGATTTCCGCACGCGCAGGAGGCGGTGCAACTTGTTCATCGCGCGGATCGTGACCCGCGACTTCTCGCCGCCCTTGTAGACCGGCTCGACGCCGACGACCTCGCCCTGATAGACCGACGTCGAGTTGTCGCCGATCTTGATCTCGAGCGCGTCGCCGGGCTTGACGCTCGTCGTGTACTCGTCGCCCTGGTTCGACAACACGACCTGCGCCATGTCCGGCTGGAACATGTCGCGCTCGACCGTGCACGCGAGAAAATTACTCTCTTCGACGGGGTTGCCGTTGATGTCGATCTCGACCTTGACGGACGCCGCGTTCGACATGGCTCACTTGCCCTTGCTGATCGAGACGACGTCGGCTTCCATCAGCTTCACCGTGCACGTCGCGCGGAGCGGCGTGCCGCTCGAGCTGAACATCGTGTACTTCGTCTGCAGCGAGTTGATCACGCAGCGGAACGAGATGTCGTTGCCCCAGACCGCGACGCAGCGATGCGGGCGGCGCAGCGCCTCCTGTTGCGCGTCGGGCTGCAGCACCGAAGTCAGCCACTCGAGCGCCTTGACCTGCGGCACGATGCTCGTGTTCGTCTCGTAGCCGTCGAACAGCATCTCGATGCTCATCGTGCGGCCCTCGGCGCCGGTGAACTCGAGGTGGATGCCCTGGCCGCCCTGAGCTGCCTGCGACTGGTTCGCCTGGTTGACCTTCGACCAGGGCACGTTCTTGTCGATCTGCAGCTCCTTCGGGTTGTATTGCGCCTTCACGGTCGTGCCGTCGTCGAGGCTGGCCAGCGTGATGTACGCGCTGCCATTGACGCCCGGCGGAGGCGTCGTGTTCTTCGTGTTGGGAGCGGTCGCTGCTGGGAGCGTCGGTAACGGCGGATTGTTCGCGTACTTGGCGTTGTTGTCCTTCGGGTTGTTGTTGTCGTTCATAAGTAGGGCTCCCCGTTGCGCGCGGAAGTGGCTTCCATCAGCACGAGGATCTGGCGATAGACCTCGTTGGCGGTTTTCTCGATGTCGATCTGCTGCGGGGCTTGCGTCGACGCGCTCGTCCCAGGTGACGGGGTCTGCGGCACCGCGCTCGGCGCGGCGCGCGACGACGCGGCGATCTGCGTCGACGGCGCCGACGCGACGAGCGTGAGCTCGGTGAGCGCGAACGTCTCGGGGGCACGCTGCTCGGCGAACATCCGCTTGGCGGCGGCCTCGAACCACGCGGGGATCTCGGTCTCGCCGCCGCCGAAGCGGCCCGCCGACCGGCCGGTCTGCACGAGCTCGGGCGTCGCGGTCGGCGCGCGCAGCACGGCGCCGACGCTGCGCTCGCGCGAGCTGCTTGCCGACGTGGCCGCCACCGGCGCGGTCGGCGCGGCAGCCGGCGTGACGTACGAGCCGAGCGCCTCGCCGGCGCGCGCCGACAACGTGCCGAGCCCGGGCCGGCCATCGACGACGACGCTGTCTCCGCCGCGCTGGCCTGCGAGTGCCGGCATCGCCGGCGGTGCCGAGCCGGCGTAGATCGCGGGTAACACGTCCCACGCGACGGCCGCGCGCTCGCGCGCGGTGATCGCGTCGTCGCCGCGACCCGCGAGCGCGACCGCACGCGCCGCACGCGCCGCCGGCGCGGCATCCCGCGAGCTCGGCGACGTCGACAGCGCGAGGTACAGCGCCTGGAACTTCGCGCGCCGCGCCGATGGCACGAGCTCGGCGGCGGCGGCGATCGCATCGGCTTCGGACGTCGTCGCGGCGATCGCGGTGCGCGCCGAATGCTCGCGTTGGCCGATCGATCCGTCGAGCTCGCGCGACATGCTGCCCTGCTCGGCGACGGCCTGCGCGGCGATGAGCTCGAGTGCCGCGAGCGGGAGCTGCAAGTCGCCGTCGGGCACCGGCGCGTGCAAGCCGAGCGCGCCGACCGTCGCCGACGGCCACAGCGTCGCGCCGCGCGCCGCGCGTCGCTCGACGCCGAACATCGCCGGAGCTGCCGCGGCAGCCGTGCCTGCAGGCATCGCTTCGGGCGCGGCGTCGCCGGCCGGCACCGAGCCGCGGCGACGTTCGGACTCGGCGCGCATCATCTGGACGAACGTGCGATCGACCGCGCTCGCCATCGCCGACACCTGGCCGGGGCCTGCGAGCGCGAGTCGCATCGCCTGCGCGGCCTCGGCGGCGCCGAGACCGTACACGCGCGCGGCCAGCACCAGCTCGGGCGAGACGAAGTCGAGCGCGAGCTCCGAGCTCGAGCGCTCCTGCGCGACCGACCACGCGTGAGCGCGCTCGGCGAGCATGCCGGGCGCGGTCGATGCGACCGCCTGCTGTGGTGCCGCCGCGGCGGTCGTCGGTGCCGACTCGGGGTCGCCGAGCATCGGCAACGCGAGCGACGCGACCAGGTCGCGCGACGTGGCGGCGCGAGCGACCGACGGTTGGACCGCGAGCAGCGACGTGCGGATGGCGCGCGGCACGAGCTGCTCGGCGCCGAGCTCGTCGAGCTCGGCCTCGGTTCGGGTCGCACCGGGCGCCGCGTCGGGCGCGACGTAGGTCGCCGTCCACGCGAGCTCGCGCGAGGCGGTGACCGGCGCGAGCTCGTCGGCGATGCCGCGCGGCGCCCGCTCGGCGATGAGCCCGGCGAGATAGCTCGCGACCAGGCCGCCGCCGAGCAGCGCGCGCACGTCGAACGTCGGGGCGCTGGCGAGCGGCAACACGTGGCGAAGCGCGGGCGCGAACGGCGACGACGCGAGCTGCGCGGCGAGCCCGGCATCGGGCGCGGACGGCGCCGAATGCGCGACGACATCGGCCAGGGTCTCGCGCGGCGCGCTCGCGGGCGTGCCGGGCGCGCGCGATGCGACCTGCGCGGCGCCGGGCGCGGCCGACTTCGGGGCGCGCGCCCGCGTCGCGGCGGCGGAGATCGCGACCAGGAGATCGTCCGGCGTCTCGGCGTCGTCGTCGATCCGCAGCGCGCTCGGCAGCGCGACCTGCGGCGGCGCCGACGTTTCGTCGTCGCTCGCGCCCGGCGCGAACGGCGCCGCGGCGATCGCGCGCGCGAGGTCGGGCGCGACGAACACGGTGCCCGGGGCGGCCGCGGC
>DATJXL010000038.1:0-11185 GCA_035500135.1 Kofleriaceae bacterium | reverse complement strand
CTTCGTCGTGATAGTCGGCGCCTCGGCGCTGCTGATGACCGGCGATTGGGCGGCACGCTCCACCAACACGGTGGGGGGTTTCACCGATGCCGGCGCCATCGCACACCTGCTCGGCCAACACAGCGCGGTGCTCGGCTCATTCTTTGCAATCGTGCTGATGGAGGCCCTGGCCGGTCTGCTGCTGCCCAGCGCCAGCGTCTTTCTGCTGCTGCTCTGCAACGACCGGGAAGTGTTGGGGCCCTGGGTTAATCGGCCCTGGCTCAACTGGGCCGCCGGATTGATCGTCGGCGTCTTGCTGCTGTTGTCGGGAATCTTGATGGCTACCACGCTGTTTCGCGACATCGACGTCGTCGCGGTCGCCGGGTACCTGGCGCTTTCGCTGGTCATCCTGGCCGTCGCCGCCCGGCCGGCGCTGCGCTGGATGTCTCGTCGGCAACCGGTCGCGCCGGCGAGACCTGTTCCGGTGCGCCAAGTCGATCGCAATAACTGGCGGATGCCGCCCCTGACCCTGCTCGAGCCGGTCACCTGGTCGCCCGGCACCCGCCTGGGCATGATTGCCCTGCGCGGCTATCTGGTGATCGGCGCACTGCTACTCGTGGTCAAGGCCGTCCAAGTCAGTCGCGGATAGCTCGTCGAATCTGGCGAGCGCGGTGTCGAGGTCTGACTCCTCGAATACTTCGAGGCGGCTAACCAGGTCGCCGTCGACGGTGAAGACGTAGATCATCCGCCACTCGGCGTCGAAGTCGTCGAGAGAAATGCCCTGCGCGGTGTGGGTGACGACCGCTCCGAGGTTGTTCAGGCGGTGCACTGTTTCCATGTAGATGCTGATGTCCTGCGTTTGGTCCCATAGGGCAGTGATGTACGCGGTCAGATCCCTCGCCTTGACGCTGACTAGCGACCGATGGTCGGCATAGACCCAATCCGGCGTAGTCGCGGGAAGTTGATGCCGGTTGAACCCCGCATACAGCCCGCTCATGACCGACCACGTGTGCGCGTGGGCGGCCCCCTCGCCGGCGAGGTAGCGGGCGTCGAGTTCCGCAAACGCGGCGTCGATGTCGTCGGGGTCGAACACGACGGCCGCCGAGAACCGTTCGTTGGCGTCGTGTTCAATGACCAGAAGGACATTGAGTCGAATCGCCTCGTGGTCCGGTCCCGAGCCTTGCCAGCGCGTGAGAATGACACGTTCGCCGCGGGTCGCAATGATGTCCAACGTGACGTTGGTCAACAGCCCGATGTCGCTAGCCACCCGCAGGTCTTCGATCGCCGCATCTCCGCCATCTCGGACCCCGGCATTCACGACCCGACGGCGATCGTCGCTGTAATAGTCTTCGGCGAAATCCTGCGCCATGGCGTCCCAGTCGCGGGCCGCAAAGTGCGCCAGGAACCGCTCTGCCACTTTGCTTTTCGGTCGCCGGGTGAACACGTGCAGTTCGTCAAACCGCGCGAGCGCCGTGACGAGGTCGGCCTCGTCGAATACTTCGCAGCGGCTGATCCGGTCGCCTTCGACAGTCAGAAGCAAGATCCAACGCCACTCGGCGTCGACGCCATCTGGCGATGTTCCACGCGCCGTATAGCTGGCGACCGCTCTTAGACCGCTCAGCCGATGCACCGCCTCGATGTGGATGCGCAAGTCTGGCGTGACGTCCCAGATGGCGCGCAAGGCTTGCGGATCAGTCGCCTCGATCACGGGGAGCCGGCGGTGGTCGATGGTGATGTAGTCGTTCGCCGCGTGTTCGTGCCGGTTGAACGCGGCGCATTCCCTGGCGATAACCGACCACGTGCGTGCGTGGGCGGCCGCTTCGCCGGCGAGGTAGCGGGCGTCGAGTTCGGCGAAGGCGGCGTCGATGTCGTCGAGGTCGAACAGGACGGCCGCCGTTATCCGTTGGCCGTCGTGCTCAACGACCTGAAGCGCATCGCCTTGAATTGCCTCGCGGTCGTAGCCCGAGCTTTGCCAACGCGTGAGAATGAAGCGTTCGCCGCGGGTCGCAATGATGTCCAACGTGGCGTTGGTCAACGACCCGATTTCGGCAGACACCCGTAGGTCTTCGATCGCGGCGTCTCGGCCATTTCGGACGCCGGCATTCACAACCCGCCGGCGATCGTCGCAGTAGTAATCTTCGGCGAAATCCTGCGCCAGGGCATCCCAGTCGCGGGCAGCGAAGTGCGCCAGGAGGCGCTCTAGCACTTTGCTTTTCAATCGCTGCGCCGGCGGGTGCAGTTCTTCAAAGCGGGCGAGCGCGGCGTCGACGTCTGTCTCAGCGAAGACTTCGCATCGACTGACCTCGTCACCTTCAAGGGTGAAGAGATCGACCTGCCGCCACTCCGCGTAGAAGCCTTCTTGCGAAGTCCCACTTGCCATTCGGGTGACGACCCCGCCGAGGTTGCTCAGCCTGTGTACGGCTTCGATTTGGAAGCCCATGTCGGGCGTGAGATCCCACATGGCGCGGACCATCGCGGCCAGGTCGCCTGCCTCGATACGTTGAAGTGGTAGATGGTCACTGAAGACAAAGTCCGGCGTCATCGGGGGAGGTTCGTGGCGGTTGACCGTGGCATAGATACCGGTGATGATCTGCCAGGTGTGCGAGTGGGCGGAGGCTTCGCCTGCGAGGTAGCGGGCGTCGAGTTCCGCGAACGCAGCGTCGATCTCGTCGGGGTCGAACACGACACGTGCCATGACGCGTCCGTCGGCATTGATCTCGAGGACGTCGAGGACATCGGTGCGGAACGCATCAGGTCGCTGGTCGCGGCCCGAGGATCGGACACGACTGAGGACGAGGCGATCGCCACGGACGGCGATGATGTCTGCCGTCATGGTTTGGACCCCGATCCCGGCGAGCGCCGAGATTTCGGCGATCACGGCATCGCGGCCCAGTCGGCGTCCCGCGCCCACCACCCGGCGTCGATCGTCGGTGGAAACGTCTTCGGTCAGTGTGTCAGTCATGGCGTCCCAGTCGCGTGCCAGGAAGTACGCCTGCATGCGCTGGTACACCTGGGCTGCCGCGTTTTCCAGTCGCCGCGTCGGCGGGTGCAATTCGGTAAAGCGGGTGAGTGCGGCGTCGATGTCTGCCTCGTTGAAGACTTCGCAGCGGCTGAGCAGGTCACCTTCGACCGTGAAAATGCCCACTATGCGCCACTCGGCGTCAAAGCCCTCCTGCGAGGTTCCCGTCACCACCTGTGTTATGACGGCTCCGATTTCGCTCAGCCGATGCACCGCCGCGATGTGGGCGTTGGCGTCCGGCGTGAGATCCCACACAGCGCGCTGAGCCGTGCCTAGTTCAACCCCCTCGAGCGATACGACCGGTCGACGGTCGATGTAAACCACATCGGACGTCGTCGCGGCAGGTTCTCGCCGATTGAAACCGGCGAGTCCCTCTGCAATTACCGACCAGGTGCGCGCGTGGGCGGCCGCTTCGCCGGCGATGTAACGGGTTTCGAGTTCGGCGAAGGCGGCGTCGATGTCGTCGAGGTCGTATCCGACGATGGCCGCGATCCGCTCGTCCACGTCGATCTCGACGACGTTGAGCGCTTCAGTTTGGAACGCCGAGGTACGGATTCGCGTAAGGGCGAGGCGCTTTCCACGGACCGCAATCGTCGTCGAGGTTATGTCAATTGCGATTTCTGCGAGATACCGCATGTTCGCGAGTTCTGCATCTCGGCCTCGCCGGACTCCGGCATTCACGACCCGGCGGCGGTCGTCGGTGGAAACGTCGTCGGCTAGCATCGCCGCGATGTGGTCCCAGTCGCGCGCTGCGAAGTGCGTCCAATAGCGCTCGTACGCTTGGCTTGCCGCGTTTTCCAGCCGCGGCGTCGGCGGGTGCATTTCCTCGAAGCGGGCGAGTGCGGCCTCGAGGTTTGCTTCGTCGAATAGCTCGCAGCGGTTGAGTAGGTCCCCGTCAAACGCGACGACGGCGATATACCGCCACTCGGCATCGAAGCCTTCTCGAGACTCCCCATCACCCGCGTAGGCGATGACCGCTCCGAGGTCGCTCAGCCGATGCACGGTCTCGAGGTAGATATTGATGTTCGGTACCAGCTCCCACACAGATTGGAGATACGTCATCATCCCGCCGGGCTCGAACGTTATCCCCTGACGCCGGTCGAGGCTCGCGAAGTCTGTTGCGGTCTTTGGTGCCTCGTGTCGGCGGATCGCGGCGAACAATCCTGTGACGGCCGACCAGGTGTGTGCGTAGGCGGCTGCTTCGCCGGCGAGGTAACGAGTTTCGAGTTCTTCGAATGCGGCTTCGATATCTTCGATGTCGAACACGACGGAGGCCGCGAGCCGTCCATCGCTGTTGATCTCGTAGATGACGAGTGCATCGACATAGAAAGCGTCGGAGCGCCGGGCACTGCCCGAGTAGCGAGCACGACGGAGGACTAGGCGCTCGCCGCGCGTCGCGATGACCGTCGACGCTATTTCCTTAGCGCCGACGTCGGCGTTCGCGTGCGCGTCCTTCATCGCGGCATCCCGACCGCGCTGGATCCCCGCGTTCACGGTTCGGCGGCGATCGTCACTGGAAAAGTCGTTGGCCACCAGCTCGGTTGCTGCGTCCCAGTCGCGGGCCGTGAAGTGTGCCATGACGCGGTCGGCCATTCGGCTGGCCGCGTTTTCCAGCCGCGGTGCCGGCAAGCTGAGTTCATCGAACCTGGCGATCGCGGCGTCGAGGTCGGCCTCGTCGAAAAGCTCGAAGCGGTTGACCATGTCACCTTCGGCAGTCGAGAGGTCGACCCCACGCCACTCCGCTTCGAAGCCCTCGCGCGAGACACCGTGCGCCACATGGGTGCACACGGCTCCAAGATCACTTAATCGATGCACAACTTCGACATAGTTTCGGATCTCTTGGTCCAGGTCCCACCCGGCATGGAGGTATTCGATTACCTCACCGGGAGCGAACGTCGCGCCCCTGCGGTGGTCGATGCTCACGCAATCCGCCGCCAGTGGCGGGAGCTCGCGCCGGTTGAGCGCGGCGTGGCCAGCCATCATCACCGACCAGGTACGCGCGTGAGCCGCAGCCTCGCCGGCGAGGTATCGCGCATCGAGCTCCGCGAAAGCCGCGTCGGTGTCCTCGATGTCGAAGTTGACGACCGCCGCGAGCCGTCCGTCGCCGTTGATCTCGTAGAGGGTGAGCGCATCGACATAGAACGCCCGGGGGCGTTGGGCACCGCCCGAGTAACGCGCACGCCGGAGGACCAGGCGCTCGCCGCGCGTCGCAACGACAGTCGATGTCACATCATTGACCCCGACCTCCGCGTTCGCCTTCCCATCTTGGATCGCGGCGTCCCTACCACTTCGGAACCCCGCGTTCACGGTTCGGCGGCGATCGTCAAAACAAAAGTCGTCGGTCAGCAACTCGGCTGTAGCGTCCCAGTCGCGGGCCGTGAAGTGCGCCATGACGCGGTCGGCCATTTGGCTGGCCGTGTTTTCCAGGCGCCTCGCCGGCCGGCTGAGCTGTTCGAACTTGGCGATCGCGGCGTCGAGGTCTGCCTCGTCGAATAGCTCAAAGCGGTTCAACGTGTCGCCCTCGACCGTAAAGGCGGCGATCCCCCGCCACTCACCCTCGAAGCCGTCCCGCGAGGTCAAGCGCGCTGCATAGGTCACGACAGCGCCGAGGTCCGTCAGCCGATGCACGACCTCGACATAGGGTCTGGTTTCTTGGTTGGCCTCCCACCCGGCACGCAGGTATCGCATCAGCTCACCCGGCCCAAAAGCAGTCGCCCGACGGTGATCGATGTCCACGAAATCCACTGTGGTTGGTGGCAGCTCGTGCCGCTTCAGCGCGGCGAAGCCACCGGTGATGACGGACCACACGCCCGCGTGGGCGGCAGCTTCGCCGGCGAGATAACGGGCGTCGAGCTCGGCGAAGGCCGCGTCGACATCGTCGGGGTCGAATGCGACGAACGCCGATAGCCGGTCGTCGAAATTGGACTCGACGATGCAGAGCATCTCGGCCAGGAACGCTTGCGGCTGCTGATCGAGGCCCCAGAATCGGGCCCGGGCGAGGGCAAGGCGCTCCCCGCGTATCGCAATGACGTCAACCGTCATCTTCTCGACGAAATCAGCTACCACCCGCATGTTTTCGACAGAAGCGACCCGACCCCGCCGGACCCCGGAACCCGTTATCCGACGGCGGTCGTCACCGCAATGGTCTTCTGCGTAGATTTCGGCCATCGCGTCCCAGTCGCGGGCATCGAAGAACGACCTGAAGCGCTCCCATACCCCGGTTGCCGCGTTTTCCAGCCGCGGTGCCGGCCGGCTGAGCTGTTCGAACGTCTCGAGCGCGGCGTCGATGTCCGCCTCGTCGAACACCTCACAGCGGTCGAGCACGTCGCCTGCGACCGTAAAGATGTTGATCCCCCGCCACTCGGCGTTGAACCCTTCGTGCGAGCTCCCGTGCGAGGCGTTTGTAACGACGGTGCCGAGGTTGTTCAGCTGATGCACGGCCTCGATGTAGTTAGTAATGTCTGGCGAGAGGTTCCAGGAGGCGCGGATGTATGCGGTCATCTCGCTGGGGGCGAATGAGGTCCCCCGACGGTGATCCACATTCACCCAGTCCGGCGTCGTCGGGGGAAGTTCGCGCCGGTTCAGCGAGGCGTAACTCTGCGTGATCACCGACCAGGTGTGCGCGTAGGCGGCGGCTTCGCCAGCGAGGTAGCGGGTTTCGAGTTCCGCGATGGCGGCGTCGAAATCGTCGAGATCGAACACGACGCGTGCAACGACCCGCTCGTCGGCATCGATCTCGATGACGTCAAGGACGTCTATGCCAAATGCGTCCGGACGCTCGTCGCGGAATGAGGATTGGACGCGATTCAGGACGAGGCGCCCGCCACGGGTCGCGATGATGTCCGTCGTCCTCCTCGTGACCCCGGCTGCGACTACCGAGATTTCGGTCATCACGGCGGCGCGGCCACGGCAAAGTCCGCCCACCAGCCTCCGGCGATCGTCCTGGACGATATTGTCGGCCAGCGATTCAGCCACGGCACCCAAGTCACCGGCCACCAAGTACGACTCAATGCGTTGGCATACCCGGATTGCCGCGCTTTCCAGCCGCGGTGCCGGCCGGCTGAGCTGTTCGAACCTTGCGACCGCGGCGTCGACGTCTGCCTCGTCGAACAGCTCGGCGCAGTTGACCAAGTTGCCTTCGACCGTCGCAACGTTGACCCCCCGCCACTCGCCCTCGAAGCCCTCGCGCGAAACGCCATGCGCCGCATAGGTGCAAACCGCTCCGAGATCGCTCAGTCGGTGCACAACCTCGGCGTAGGTTCGGATGGTCTGGTCGATGTCCCACCCGGCGCGGATGTATGCGGTCATCGCGCCGGGCGCGAACGCCGTCACTCGGCGATGGTCATTAGTCACGCAGTCGGGCGTCATCGCGGGCAGCTCACCCTGGCTGACCGAGGCGAAGGTTCCCGCGATCACTGACCAAGTGCGCGCGTGGGCGGCGGCTTCGCCGGCGAGGTAACGGGTTTCGAGCTCAGCGATGGCAGCCCCGAAGTCGTCGGGGTCGAACACAAAGACCGCCGAAATACGCTGGCTGGCATCGACCTCGATGACGTGAAGGACATCCCCTTGATACGCCTGGGGCAGCGGGCCGCGGCCGGAGTAGCGGGTACGTGTCAAGATGAGACGCTCGCCGCGGGTCGCAATGACGGTCGCCGTGGACTGCGACATCCCTAGATCGGCGGCAGCCCGCAGATCTTCGATCTCGGCATGCTGACCCTGTCGGAACCCCGAGCCCACAACCCGGCGGCGATCGTCAGTGAAAGCGTCGTCGGCCAGGATCGCGGTAAATGCATCCCAGTCGTGAGCCGCGAAATGCGCCTGGGCGCGGTCGTATACCCGAGTCGCGACGTTTTCGAGTCGCCGCGATTTCGGCAGTGGCTCTTGGAATCTGGCGTGCGCGGCGTCGAGTTCGGCGATCGCGGCATCGGTGTCTTCGATGTCGAAGAACACCTGCAGTGCGATTCGGCCGTCCTCGTCGATGCCGTAGAGGCAGAGGAATTCAATGTGCGGTTCACCAGGGCTGGTATCGGCCGTGTCCAATTCCAATCGAGCGAGAGCTAAGCGCTCGCCTCGCACGGCGATGGGGACTACCCGAGCGACGAATTCGGCGCTTTTCTCGCGAACGCGCTTATTCAGATGTGGCCAGCTTCCCGATGCGAGGTCCAGCTGGGTAAAGCCGACGACCTTCCGGCGACTCTCAACGAGGGGCTCGGGTGCAAACAGCCGCTCGACCTCGTCCCAGGCGTTGCGATTCATTGCCGCCAAAACCCGTTCGCCCGCTCGGACGCAGGCATTGTCCACCTCTTCGATCTGCGCCTCTCGTCTCGGCCGGCTGAGCTGATCGAACTTCGCGATCGCGGCGTCGATGTCTGCCTCGTCGAATAGCTCGATGCGGTTGATCAGATCGCCGTCGAAGGTGATGATTTCGACGGTTCGCCACTCGGCCTCGAAGCCGTCTCGCGAAACGCCATGTCCCGCATGGGTGCAGACCGCTCCTAGGTCGTTCAGCCGATGCACTGCCTCCATGTGGACGTTCAGCTCCGCAGCCAGCTCCCACGAAGCGCGGAAGTATGCGGCTGCCTCACCGGGCCCCATCGCGGCCGCGCACCGATGGTCGACGTTCAGCAAGTCCTGAGTCATGGCAGGTAGTTCGCCCCGATTGAATCCGGCGTAGGCCCGCGCGATCAGCGACCACGTGTGTGCGTGAGCGGCCGCCTCACCGGCGAGGTAGCTGGCGTCAAGTTCGGCGACGGCGGCCTCGAAGTCGCCCGGATCGAACACGACGGCTGCCAAGATCCGGTCGTCGCCATCAACCGCGACGACGCTGAGCACTTCGGTTTGGAACGTCGGAGAGTGAACCCGACTCAGGGTGAGTCGCTCACCGCGGGTCGCAATCGTGGTCGACGTTAGGTTGTTTGTTGCGATGTCGGCGACAGCCCGCCAGCTGGCCATATTGATGTCGCGACCGCGTAGAACTTCGGCGGCCACCACTCGGCGGCGATCGTCGGTGTATATTTCGTCGGCGTACATCTGCGCCATGGCCGGCCAGTCGCCGGCCGCGAGGCACGTGAGGAAGCGCTCGACTGTGCGAGTTGCCGCGTTTTCCAGCCGCCGCGACTTTTGCTGTGGCATTTCGAATTTGGCGTGCGCGGCGTCGAGTTCGGCTAGCGCGGCTTCCATATCTTCGAGGTCTAAGAACACCTGCATCGCGATTCGGCCGTCCTCGTCGATGCCAATCAGGTGGAGGAGTTCGTCGTACGGCGCTCCGAGACTCTCGTCGCGACTGCCCAACACCTCTCGAGCGAGAGCCAGGCGCTCGCCTCGCACCGCGATGACGACGACTGAGATAAGCCGTACGTCGCCCGTTTCGAGCAGGCGCGTCGTCTGACGCAGCCATTGCCCCGAGAGGTCGTTCTGGGTAAAACCGACCATCTTGCGGCGACTCTCGACCATGCCGTCAGGTGCAAACAGCCGCTCGAGCTCGTCCCAGGCTTTGCGGTCGATAACAGCCTTCACGCGCCGGATTGTTCGCACGCAGGCATTGTCGGGTTCGATGGCCGGTGCTTCAGGTGGAGCTGGGGCAGTCGGGCGTTCGGGCTCGTCGAGAACGAGGCGTGCCTTCTCGGCAAGTGCCGCAGCGCCTTTCCGCTCGTACAAGCTGACCGCCCGCTCGGCGGCGGCGCGCGCGCCTGCGATGTCACCGGCCGCGCCCAAAACCCCTGCCAGCGTGAGACAGGCATCGCCGTGGTCGACCAAGGCGTCGGTGCGCTCTGCCAAAGCCACTGCGGCTTCGGCGATCCGCCGGGCTGCTGCGTGATCACCCCGGCGCGCCAACAACTTCGCCCGAAGCGTGCGCCACGCGATCGATGCTTTCAGCGCGTGTCCAGCGAGACGCTCGCTCTCCGTGCATAATTCGTCTGCCTCGGCCTCTCGGTCGAGCGCGAGACAGGCGCGACCCAGCAGCGCGGCGGTCTCCGCGGTGTCGGCGTCCAGCCCCATGCGGCGAAACCCGTTATAGGCCTTACGGAGATGCGGCTCGGCCGCGGCAGGATCGTCGATGACGAGTTCGACGATGCCGGCGAACTGCTCAACCTCGGCCAGCGCGTGGCGCAAGCCAAGCTCGGTGACCGTGCGCCGAGCCGAGTCGATCATCCGCCGGGCTGGGGCTGCGCGGCCCCGGAAGGCTTCCAAGATGGCCTGGCACCGCGTCGAGGTGGCCTCGACCGCGGGCGAGTCGGTGGTGATTCGCAGCAGCCTCACCACGTCAAGACACCGTCCGCCGGCGCGCGGAACCGGGTTGGGACCCCACAGTGCCGCCAGTGGCGCGCCGGCCAGAACCGCGTTCACCCGGCGGTGTTCACGCGCACGTCGCGCCGCGGTCAGCGCGTCGTCCAGGGCGATTTCGCCGTCGCCGATCCGCCCAAGACGGCCCAGGCACGCGGCCCGCACGGTATGGGCAGTGGCTTCCCCTGCGGCATCGTCTAATTCGGCGAGCTTCTCGGCAGCTGCGGCCAACGCGGCTTCGACCTCGTCCAATCGCTCAGGATGGATCAGCATCGACAGCTGACCGTCGAAGCACGTCGCCCATGCCGCCAGCCGGGCCGAATCGACTGTCGCCGCCTGCAATTGCGACACCGCACCCGCCGCCGAAGCCACGTCACCCGCGGCCAGCAGCGCCTCGCAGCGGGCGAGCAGGAGCTCGGCGACCTGGTCGTCGCGGTCGGGCAGCTCGTCGTCAATCTCCTCCAACGCGTGCAGGGCGTGGTCGTAGAGGTCGGCGGCACCTTCGTAGGCAAGGCGAGCCATCGCCTGGTCCGCCGCACGCCGGCAATACTCGACGGCCTTAACCGCGTTGCCCGCCCACGCACATTCGAAGTAGTGGTGCGCCAGTTCAGCCAGCAGCTCGTCGTCGGCGCCGGGCTGGGTTTCCAGTGTCGCGGCGATGCGCTGATGCAGCCGCATGCGCCGCACGGACGCCAGCTCGGCCAGCAGCGACTGCCGGACGATGGCGTGGTTGAAGCGGTACCGACCGCCGGGTTCTTCGATGACGATGCCGGCCTTGGAGGCCTCGTCGAACTCGTCGATAAGGTCGCTCCCGATCACGCTCTCGACCAGTTCCAACGCAAACCGGCTGCCGACGACCGCGGCCGCGGAAAGCGCCTTGTTCGTCTCCGTCGAAAGCCGCGA
>DATJXL010000037.1:0-63910 GCA_035500135.1 Kofleriaceae bacterium | reverse complement strand
ACTGGAACGAGGAGCGTGGTGGTTCCACGTGACGAGCGAAGCGCGGACGTACGCCGCGAGGTGACCGGAGCGTGACGGTCGCAGCCGGCGATGATCTGATCAGGTGGTGCTAGCGCTCGCCCGCGTGCTCGAGCGCGGCGTGCACGAGCTCTCGCACGTGATCGTCGGCGAGCCGGTAGTAGACGTGCTTGCCCTCGCGACGGCGCGTGACGATGCGTTCGGCGTAGAGCACGCGCAGCTGTTGCGACAGCGTCGACAGCTTCGTGCCTTCGCTCTGGGCGAGCTCGGACACGCACTGCTCGGCGTGCGCGAGCGTGTGCAGGAGCCGCAAGCGCGCGACGTCGCCAGCCGCGCGAAACAGCGCGGCCGCGCGCACGAATGCGGTATCGGCCGGGCGAGCCGGCGGCTTCGTACGACGCGCGTGAGTGTGGCGAGTCACCCCAGTATTATTTCGCGCCGGCGCGAAGCTATCGACATTCCCGGCGAAAAATATTGGTTCTAGGTCCGACCAATTCTGATAGATTGCCGCCCGCGTGTCGAGCCGGGTCTACGTCGCGTCTCTCATCATCGCCGCGGGTTGCGCGGCGGACGAGCTCGCGACGACCCGGCAGGCCGCGACCGTATGCGAGACCGGCACGACCGTGCACGGCATGGACGTGTCGTCGTACGACACCGTCACCGATTGGAACGCGGCGAAGGCCGCGGGCATCGACTTCGCGTTCGTGCGCGCGAGCGACGGCACGCAGTATCCCGATCCGGACTTCGCGAAGTACTGGGCCGGCGCGAGGTCGGCCGGCGTGATCCGCGGCGCGTACCAGTACTTTCGTCCCGACGAAGATCCGATCGCACAGGCCGATCTGCTGCTGACGGCGGCCGGCCCGTACCAGGCCGGCGATCTCCCGCCCGTGCTCGATCTCGAGGTCGCCGACGGGCTCTCGACCGATCAGGTGACGGCCGCGGCGCGCGCGTGGGTCGATCACGTGCAGGCCGCGATCGGCCGGCCGCCGATCGTGTACGCCGGACTGTACTCGTGGCCGTCGCTGACCGAGGGCGCCGACTTCACGACGTCGCCGCTGTGGATCGCGCAGTACACGACCGCGGCGTGCCCCGACATCCCGTCGCCGTGGACGCGCTGGCTGTTCTGGCAGGACTCGTCGACCGGCTCGTCGGCGGGGGTCAGCGGCACCGGCGCGCTCGACGTCGACGTGTTCTCGGGCACGCTCGACGATCTCGTCGCGTTCGCGGCGGCACCGCCAGCGTCGTGCGGCACGGTCGACGCGACCACCGGCGCGGTGATCGACAACGGCGATGCCTGTTACGAGGACGGCGGCCCGCCGGCGTACCTGCGCGACGTCACGACGGCCGGCTACGGCGGGTCGCTCGCGTGGACGCACGCGACCGACGCCGCGACCGAGTCCAACTTCGCGCAGTGGAACCTCGACTTCGCGGCCGCGGGCCCGTACCTCGTCGAGGCGTACACCGATCACGCGTACGCGACGTCGCATCAGGCCGCGTACGCGGTGCACGCGGCGAGCGGCGACACGATCGCGACGATCGATCAGGCGGCGGCCGACGGCTGGCAGACGGTGGGCACGTTCCAGTTCGGCGCCGGCGGCGATCAATGGATCCACCTCTCCGACAACACCGGCGAGCCGGCGTCGGCGAACGCGCAGCTCGTGTTCGATGCGATCCGGCTGACGCCGCTCGATCCGCCGCCGACGCCGACGCCTTCGCCTTCGCCCACGCCGGATCCCGAGCCCGATCATCATCACGGCGGTTGCTCGACGAGCGGCGGCGGCGCGGGCTGGCTCGCGTGGCTCGCGATCGTGGTCGCAGGTTGTGCGCGTACGAGACGTGCACAGCGCCGTCTTGCCCCGCGGTGACGCCGACCACAGGCGACCGCGGCTCGTGCGTGCATAGTGCGAGATCGAGGAGGCCCTATGACTCGCTTACTTTCGAGTGCGGCATGCGTGCTCGTGCTCGCGTGCTTCGCGTGCAGCAGCAAGAGCTCTCACAGCACCACCGACGGCAGCGGCAGCGGCAGCGCAGTGGCGTGTACCGGCGACGGCGACTGCGGGCCGCAGGATCCGTACTGCGACACCTCGAGCCACACGTGCGTCGAGTGCATCACCTCGACGAACTGCGGCAACAACCGCAAGTGCGACACCACGAACAACACGTGCGTGCAGTGCCTCGCCGATACCGACTGCGGCGGCATGACGCCGTACTGCTCGCCGGTGGGCGAGTGCGTCGAGTGCACGACGATGGCGAACTGCGGCGCGATGATGACGTGCAACACGAACGACTACCGGTGCGTCGCGACGTGCACCGCGAACACCGGGTGCCGCGCGCCGACGCCGGTGTGCAACACGACGATGATGTACTGCGTGCAGTGCCTGGCCTCGACCGACTGCATGGGCACGCTCGGCGGCGGCACCGTGTGCGACACCACGAACGACACCTGCGTCGAATGCCTGATGGACAGCGACTGCAAGACGGCCGAGCGTCCGAAGTGCAACACGACGAACGACTTCTGCGTGCAGTGCCTGACCAACGCGGACTGCACGGCGCCGGCGACATGTAGCCCCGAAGGCGTCTGCCGCTGACGCTAGCTCGCGACGCCGATCGCGTGGCGCACGCGATCGAGCACGCGACGCGCGATCGGTCGCGCGCGCGCGGCGCCGGCGGCGAGCAGCGCGTCGAGCTGCTCGGGCGCCGCCATCAGCACGTCGTACTTCACGCGCGCCGGCCCGAGCGCGGCCTCGAGCTGATCGTAGAGCGCGGTCTTCGCGTCGCCCCAGCCGATGCCGGCGCGCAGCTTCGCGGCGAGCGCGGCCGCGGCGTCGGCCGGCGCGATCGCGCGGTAGATCTGGAACACGGTCGACGCGTCGGGATCTTTCGGCGCTTCGGGCGGCGCCGAGTCGGTGACGATGCGCGACACGATCTTCCTGAGCTGCTTGGCGGGCGCGAACAGCGGGATCGTGTTGTCGTAGCTCTTGCTCATCTTGCGGCCGTCGAGGCCGGGCACGATCGCGGCGTTATCGTCGAGCTTCGCCGCGGGCAGCCGCAGCACCTCGGCGCCGCACACGTGGTTCACGCGCTGCGCGATGTCGCGCGCGATCTCGAGGTGCTGCACCTGATCCTTGCCGACCGGCACGAGGTCGATGTCGAACGCGAGGATGTCGGCCGCCATCAGGATCGGATACTCGTACACGCCCATGTTGATGCCGGCGTCGACGTCCTCCTCGCCGCGCTCGCGATTCGCGTCGACCGCCGCCTTGTACGCGTGCGCCTTGTTCATCCACCCCTTCGACGTGAAGCACGCGAGCACCCACGCGAGCTCGAAGATCTCGGGGATGTCGGACTGGCGGTAGAACAGCACCCGCTCGGGATCGAGGCCCATCGCGAGCCACGTCGCGGCGACCTCGCGCGTGAGGTGCGCGAGCCGCGCCGCGTCCTGCACGGACGTCAACGCGTGGTAGTCGGCGATGAAGTACATCGCCTCGAGCCCTTCGTCGGCGAGGCGCAGCGCGGGCCGGATCGCGCCGAGCAGGTTGCCGACGTGCGGGCTGCCGGTCGGCTTGATCCCGGTGAGCACGCGCTTCATCGCGCGAACGTACTACGGGCAGCCCCAGCGCGCCGCCACCGCGGCCGCGTCATCCGCGGTCGGCACCGTGCCGAGGTTACCGGGGTTCATCACGGACGAGCGCGTCGACGCCGAGACGTGGACGAGGCCGAGCGCGTGGCCGAGCTCGTGAGCGATCACGACCTCGCGCTGGTGCGGGTCGGACAGGTCGGAGCTGATGTAGACGATGTCGCCGTCGTACAGGCCGTACGAGCCGGGGCCCGACGGCAAGAACTCGATCGGCAGCACCGGCGTTGCAGCGCCGACGACGGGCGCGGTCACGCCGACCGCGTTCCACGCCGCGATCGCGTCCTGCACGCTCGCGAGCTGCGCCATGGTCAGCGCCGACGTGTCGAGCGCGACCGGCTCGCACGCGTCGTAGACCGTGACGTCCGCCGTGTCGATCGAGCTACTGCTCGTACACGCCGCGACGAGGATCGCGAGACACACCCGGTGCATCCCGCGACGTTAACCGCACGCCGCGGTGCCCCGCAATCATCACAATTCGTAGCCGATGGTGCCCGTGATTTCCCAGGTGAACATCTCGGCGTACTTGCCGTCGAGCTCTCGCAAGAAGTCCGCCTGCGTGGTCGCCCGGAACGTGCCGCGCACGTCCGCGGTGATCCCGAGCACGCTGCGCCACGACAGGCCGAGGCCCATCGGGAACTCGGCGTACTCGGCGGAGCGCTGGATCCCGGTGTCGGCGGTCGTGAAGATCGTGTTGTGGACCGCGACGCGCTGCCAGCCGGCGCCGCCGAACACGTACGGCGTGAAGTAGTAGTGCGGCAGGAGGTTCCAGCGCAGCGCGGCCTCGGCGGTCTCCCCGATCAAGGTGCCGTTGTCGGCGCCGAGCGCCGTGATCGGCGCGGCCATGCCCATGTAGCCGAGCTCGAGCCCGAGCGGGATGTGCGTGCCCATCGTGACGCGCGCCTCCCACGTGCCCGCGACGGTCGAGGACAGCGTCTCTCGCATCGCGTGATCGGTGAAGCCCGCGACGCCGCCGCCGATGCTGACGTCGACGCCGATCCCGGTCAGCATCGTCGGGTCGTACCAGGCCCAGCTGTACGGATCCTCGGGCGGCCCTTGATAGGTGTCGTAGTCGTCGTAGTAGCCGTCGCCGCGCGCGTTCGCGCTCGCCAGCGCGAGCGCCCCGGTCGCTACGAGAAACGCTGTCGCCGTGCGCTGCATGCGGAGTCCTCCTGCGAGGACGACCAGCAGCCGGCGTGCCACTGCTGCTACAGCGTCTTCAGATATTCGATGACGGCGCCGCGATCCGCGGACGACAGGCCGTCGCCGAACGTGTGGCCGTGGTTGCCGTAGCCGGGCAGCGTCGTGTCGTAGATCTTCACGCGCGCGAGCATCGTCGGCTCGTCGGCCTGGCCGTGCGTGATCGCGGTGTAGTTCCAGCCGACGTTCGTCGTGTCGAAGTCGGTCGAGTCGTACGACGTGCGCACCCAGTACTTCGGGCGCTTCGTCGAGTCGAGCACGGCCTCGAGCGTCGGCACCGAGCCGTTGTGGAAGTACGGCGCGGTCGCCCAGATGCCGTCGAGCGGCGGCGCGATGTAGCCCTCCTGCGGATCGAGCGCGGACACCTGGCCCCAGAACGACGACGCGAACCAGTCGACGAACGGTGTCGCGAACTCCGATGCGCCGTGCGCGAGCAGCGGATCGGTGCCGATCACCGACAGCGGCACGAGCGCGTTCGGGTAATCGTCGCCGACGCCGTGGCAGCGCGCGCAGGTCTCGACGAACACCTGCTGGCCGCGCGCCGCGAGACCCTGATCGACCGCGAACGGCCACGGCGGCGGCGTCAGCTGCTCGATCCACGCGCGCACGTCGACGAACGCGGCGTCGATCGTCGATGCTTCGGCGACCGAGTCGGTGCACAACAGCGACGCGGCCATCATGATGCGCGCGTGATCGCCGCGGCCGGCGGTCGTGTAGAACATCGCGTTCTTCTTCGCCATGCGCCACCACGGCGGCACGTCGACCGGCACGGCCTGCGCCGGCGGCGTCGCGATCAGCGGCGTGTCGGACCACGCGAGCGTCGCCGGGTCGCGGTGCGCCATCAGCACCGCGGTGAGGTTGTCGGCCGGGTTGACGCCGATCGTCGCCATCTGGGTGAAGCCGGCGATCGTGTGGATGCGATCGGAGAACCGCGCGAACTCGGCCTGCTCGGTCGGATCGGTGACGAGCTGGCCGGCCTCGTCGACTAGCGTCGTCGGATCGGTCGTGAAGTCGGCGTCGGCGGCGCCGAGGCCGACGACGAGCTGGCCGTTCGCGCGGCCGGCGTGACACGTCAGGCAGTTCGCGGACACGACCGGTACGCCCTCGGCCGACACCGCGGGCGAGAAGTCGTACGGCAGTCCGGCCGCGTCGCCGGTGCGTCCCGGGATCGAGTCGGCCGGATCGGCCGGGCCGTAGACCATGTCGTAGACGTCGCGCGGCACGCCGCACGTGATGTAGCCGCCGTTGACGAGGTAGTCGTAGCCCTTCGCGGGATCGCCGGGGCGCTGCGGCGCAGCGGGAACGTCGATGTTCGGCGCCGCCGGGTCACTGCCGCAGCCGACCGCGAGCGCGAGCGCGAATCCGATCGTTGCCATCCGGCGCACGCGCGCACGCTACACCATTCACGGCCCGGCTTCGACCTGCGCCAGCGTGACCGGCTTCACGGCGAGGCGACCGGCGAGCTTGCCGGCGTACTCGGCGATCGCCTGGACGCTGTCGCGCTGGCCGTCGAGCATGCGGGCGAGCGCACGCTGGCCGCGCGCCGCGCGCTCGAACGCGTCGCGCGAGCTGCCGGCCGTTGCCGCGGCGGCGCGCCCGTCGAACGCGGCGAGCGCGTCGGCGCGCAAAAGCGCGAGCGCGCGTGCGAGCGTGGCGTGACTCTCGGCGTCGCCGTCGTCGGGCGCGTAGAGCCGCAGCCCGGTCGCGGCACCGATGTAGGCCGCGCCGAGCTTGCCGAACAGCTTCGGTTCGTCGGCAGGCGGCGCGAGATCCTCGATCACGAGCACGGGCGTCGCGGTGCGGGGGAAGTCGGCGGAGTACAGCGCGAACACGAGCGCGCCGTCGGCGCGCATGCGCACCGATGCGGGAAGCGAGCCGACCGCGAAGAACGGCGCGCCCGGTGCGGCGCGCACGGCGTCGGCCAACCGTGTACGCGCCGCGGTATCGGGCTCCGACACCGGATCCGGGCGCGGCGCGCGCTTGAGCGTGGCCATCAGATCGCGCACCTGATCGATCGCGACGACGACGTTGAGCGCACTCGCGCCGGTGAAGCGTGCGTGAAAAATGCCGACGAGCTCGGGCTCGCCGGTCTGGCACGAGATCGCGAGCACCGGCGAGCCGCTGCCGCCGGACGTCAGCAGCGCGTCGACGACGAAGTCGTCGTGGTTCCAGTCGCCCTGGTCGTCGTGCGCGTACGCCGAGATCACCTTGCCGACGTTGGTCGCGCGAAACTCGCCGAGCGGAAAGCCCTTGACCTCGACCGCGTCGCGGGCGACGAGCGCCGCGCTCTTGCCGACTCGCCACGGCAAGACGCCGAGCGGGGCGTGGGCGCGCAGGATCGCGACGTCGAGCGCCGGGTCGGCGACGACGCGCGCGAGCGGGACGTCGTCGGGCGCGTAATCGTCGTGATCGTCGTCGACGATCGCGAGCGCATCCGCGATGCGCTTGCACCCGGCCGGAACTCCATCGACGGGATGGTCGGCATCGGTGACGGCGGGCCACTCGGCGACGTGCTCGTTCGTGACGAGCAGCGTGTCGTTGCCGTCTCGCCGGTAGCCGAACGCGGTGCCGTACGCGAGCGCCGCGATCGGCCGCTTGTGGAGCTCACCGTCACTGCCATACGACACGCACTCGTAGGTCGCACTCGTGCGCACCGCGAACGCGTAGGTCGCCGCCTGCTGCTCGATCTCGTGTGCGCGCGGTGACATCGCCGACATGTCTTCGGCATACGCGCCGTTACAGTACGGCACGTCCGCACTCGCCACCCCGGCCCAACATGCCACGCACGCGATGCCGATGATTTCGACTCGCATACCAGTGACGACGTGCGCGTGAACGCCGTGTTCACGCGCGCGTCATTTCGGGTCATGAAACCCATCACGTTCGCGATCCCTGCACTGATCTGCGCCTGCGTCACGACCGGTACTTACAACAAGAAGGTGGCGGAGCTGACCAAGCTGCATGATCAGGATGTCGCGGCCGCGAACGAACGGGAGCGCGCGCAGAACGCCCGGATCGCGGAGCTGGAGAAGGGTTCGATCGATCTGCAGACCAAGCTGATCGACGCGCAGGCCGCGCTCGACAAGGCGAGCTCCGAGCGTACGGCGCTCCAGAAGAAGCTCGACGACGGTACGCAGCTGGTGACGACGATGAAGGAGCGGCTCGAGAAGCTCGGTCAGAACGTCGACGGCCTGGTCAAGGAGCGCTCGCAGCTCGCGCAGGCGATGGCCGACACCAACGCGCGGCTGGAGGAGCTGCGCAAGCAGAAGGCCGCGGCCGACGCGCGCGCCGCGCAGTACCGCGCGGTCGTCGCGCGGCTGCGCTCGATGATCGACTCGCACCAGCTGCAGGTCGCGATCCGCGGCGGTCGCATGATCATCGCGCTGCCCAACGACGTGCTGTTCGAGTCCGGCCGCACCGACGTCAAATCCGACGGCAAGGCCGCGCTCGCGAAGGTCGCGCTCGCGCTCGCGCCGATCACCGACCGGTCGTTCCTGGTCGCCGGCCACACCGACAACGTGCCGATCAAGACCGAGCTGTTCCCGTCGAACTGGGAGCTGTCGACCCGGCGCGCGGTCGAGGTCGTTCATTACCTGGTCTCGCAGGGCATGAACCCCAAGCTGCTCGCGGCCGCCGGCTATGGCGAGTTCGATCCGGTCGCGCCGAACGACACGGTCGAGCATCGTGCGCAGAACCGCCGCATCGAGATCGTGCTGCAGCCGAACCTGAGCGATCTGCCGCCGCTCGACGACGCCGTCGCCAAATGATTCAGTGCTCGGCGAACGCCTGCTCGGTGCGCTTGCCGGCTTCCTGCGACTTGACCAGCGCGGCGCGCAGCAGCACGGGCGCGATCAGCTGGTTGATCGCGACCACGCTGAGCAAGAGCACGCCGGCGGCCGTCCCGAAGCTCGGGAAGGCCTTGCGGATCACGGCGACCAGCGCGAGCGAAAGGCCGGCCTGCGGCAGGAGGCCGGTCCAGCCGTACTTCGCGATCGCCGGGTCGGCGTAGGTGCGAGCGCACGCGCTGCGGCAGCCGAAATAGAACACCGCGGCGCGGCTGCCGGCGAGCACCGCGACCGGGATGATCGCGTGCCACAGCTTGCCGAGATCGAGGTTGCTGCCGGCGAGCGCGAAGAACACGAGGAACACCGGCAGCTCGGCGGCCTCGAACCCGCGCAGCAGCTTGCCGCCATCGACGCGCGAGAAGTTCTCGAGCCACACGCCGGCCGCGAGCATCACGACCAGCGGATCGAGGTGCACGCGGCTGCCGATCTCGGCGACCACCACGCACACGAGCAGCGCGAACAGCGGCGCGCCGGTCGCGACGTAGCGGATGAACGACGCGATGATGATGCCGACGATCACGCCGAACCCCATCGAGCCGAACAGCTCCCAGCCGACCGACATCGCGGTCTCGGACAGCGACACCCCGCCCCCCATCACCGCGCCGGCGATCGCCGCGACCACCGAGTACACGACGACCACGACGAGATCGGCGACGACGACGGTCGCGAGCACGATCCGGCTGAGCGGCCCGTCGGCTCGGGTCTCCGATAGCAGCGCCATCACGACGGCGGGCGATTGCGCCGACAGCGCGACGCCGATCAGGCCGCACACCGCGAGGCTTTGCAGAAGCGTCAGGTTATCGAACACCGGCAGGAGCGGGTGCAGGACGAACAGCACCGCGGCGAGCGCGAACATCGCGGCGATCACGCCGTACACGGTGATCGCCCGCAGCGTCCCCATCACCGGCCGCACGCGCTTCAAGTTGAGCTCGCCGCCCGCGGTCAGGCCGAGGATGCAGGTCGCGACGTCGTTCACGATCTTGAGCGAGTCGGTCATGTCGTCGGTGACGAGCCCGAACACCGGCCCCGACAGCACGCCGACCAGCAGGTAGCCGGTCAGCTTCGGCAAGCCGAAGCGGCTGATCACGCGCGCGCCGAGAAACGCCGCGAGCAGGAGGTAGCCGAACGCGAGCTCGGTGCCGGCGCCGGTCATCGCGTGCGCGAACGTGCCGACGGCATGCATCATGCCAGCGACCGCGAGCAAGAGAATGAGCTCGACCATCGGGATCTGTATATAACTTGGTGGTCAAAGTGTTGCGAGCCTGCCGCGCGCCGTTCACCGCGCCGTCACCGCGGCCGGACGACAATGCGGCGTGGTCGCCAAGCCCGGCACCGCGTTCGCGCTCGCGAAGCTGTCGGCGTCGTATCTGCTGCGCCGCCCGCTCGCCACGCTCGCCGGCACGCCGCGCGCGCTCGTGCCCGCGATGCTGCCGGCGTGTGCCATCTGGTCGGCCGCGCTCGCCGCGACGGGCGCCGCCGCCGCGCTCCAGGTCGGCGTGCGCGTGCGCCGCGCACCGATCTTGCGCCCGTTCCCCGCGCTGCTCGCGTCGGGCGGCGAGCTCGCCGAGGCGTGCTCGCTCGTGTCCGACACGCACGTCGTCACGCCCGACGCCGTCCCGGTCGAGCTCGTGCACGAGCCGCACCAGTGGCCAGCCGGCGCGCCGCCGACCGGGCGCGAGCTGGCGGCGCGCCTTGCCGACGTGCTGCGCGAGATCCAGCGCCGCGCGCCGAGCACCGTCGTGTGGTGCGGCGACGAGGTCGACAGCGGCGATCCGCGCGAGTGGCAGGCCTGGCGCGAGATCGCCGAGCTCGTGCCCGGGCTCGCCCACCGCTTCGTGCCCGGCAACCACGACATCTGCTTCAACCCGCCGCTCGCCGAGGATCACACGCTCGCGCGCCGCGCCGTGCGCGAGCGCGCGTATCAAGAGGTGGCCGGCGCGCTCGGCGACTTCCCGTGCGTCGACACGATCGTCACCGAGGCCGGTCCGGCCACGCTCGTGCTCCTCGATTCGTGCCTGCACCGCTCGCGCCACGTGCTGTCCAACGCGATCGGTCGATTCGGCGCGGCGCAGCTGTACGAGCTCGCGCGCGTGCTCGAGCGCGTGCGCGGCCCGGTGCTCGCGGTCGCGCATCATCACGTGTGGCGCGACCGCCGCTTCCTCGAGCCGCAGGCCTGGTACGAGACCGCGGTCGATGCCGACGAGCTGGTCGCGATCCTCGGCGCTTACCGGCGGAGAGATCCCGGCAACCACGTGCTGGTCTGCCACGGCCACCGCCACATCCTCGCGGCCGGGCTGGTCGGCGAGCCCGGCGCCGAGATCGCGGTGTTCGGGATGCCGTCGACCACGCTCGGCGACAAGTCCAGCGGCGGAATCCTGGACGGCCTGCCGCGTTACGCGGTGGCCGGGCTGCGACCGGACGGCAGCTGGGGGGTCTCCGTGCGTGTCGTGATCCCGTCACGGGACGCGAGCACCGCTGTCATAGGGGCGTCCTAGCCTATGCACGAGATGCGCAGCGCCGTCGTGGACCTCGGATCCAGCACGTTCCACGCGCTCGTGGCCGACGTCGACGAGCTCGGAATCCGGAACGCGATTCTCGATCGCAAGCTCACCGTGGGCATCGGCGAGGACGCGCTGGCGCTCGGCCGGCTGCCCGCTCCCGCGGCGGAGCGCGCGCTCGACGCGCTCGGCGAATTGCTCGCGCGCACCAGCGCGCGCACGCCCGGCGCCCGCGTGCTCGCGACCGGCGTGTTCCGCGACGCGGCGAACGGCCGCGAGCTGCTCGCGAGCGCGAGCGAGCGCCACGGCGTCGCGATCGAGCTGCTCGAGCCAGCCGACGAGGTGCGGTTGCCGTGGCGCGCGGTGTCGGCCGAGCTCGCCGGCTCGCACGGCCGGCTCGCGGTGATCGAGGTCGGCAGCTGGTCGCTCGGCTGCGGCGCCGGCAACCGCGAGCTCGAGCTCGCACGCTCCTCGCCGCTCGGCGTCCTGCGTCTGCGCGGGCTCTCGCCGGAGGCCGTGCGCGCGCGCATCGCGACCGAGGCCAGCGACACGCTCGCCGAGCTCGGCTCGCGCCGGCCGGAGACCGTCGCGGTCACCGCCGGTACGGCTCGCACGTTGCTCGGCCTCGCTCGCCGGCTGCGCCTGACCGGCGACGTCCAGCGCCACCTCGCGCGCCGTACGTTCAGCGAGCTCGCGCGCGTGCTGGCGCCGATGTCGGGCAAGGCGCTCGCCGAGCTCGGCGTCTCGCCCGCGCGCGCCAACACGATCGCGTGCGGCGCGGCTGCGCTCGACACCGTGCTCGAGCTGCTCGGCTGCACCGTCGTCTACGTCGCGCGCTCGGGCATGCGCGAGGGCGCGCTCATCGAGTCCGCGCGCGCCGCCGCGTACGGCCTCGTCGCCTAGCCGGCGGCTTTCGTGCTACGCCGCTGGCGTGAACGGCGACGTCGCGACCCGGCTCGGCACGCGCTTCGAGGTGCGCGCGATCCAGGTCGGCGAGCGCGTCGACGTCAAGGGCCTCGAGCCGCGGCTCACGCCCGACCAGCCCGTCATCATCGAGGTCGCTTCGGCGGGGTACGCGGTGCTGATCCGCGCCGGCGCGATCGTGCTGTTCGGCGTCGACCAGCTCCAGCAGGAGCGCGTGATCGCCGACCTGGGGCCGCGCATCATCGACAAGAGCCGGAAGATGGAGAGCGAGCGCGCGATCGTGCGGGTCGGCGACGGCGACGGTGTCGAGCCCGATGCGATCGTCGTGCGCGAGCTGACCCTCGACCGCTTGCAGGTCATCGCCGAGATCCTCGGCAAGAGCGTCATCCTCGGCCGCTACGAGCTCGAGATCCACGAGGCGTTCCAGGCGATCGAGCCGCTCGCGCGCATGATGAAGAGCACGCCGACCCGGCTGCCGTGGCGCCAGCGCGACCTCGTGCGCAACATCGGCCAGGCGATGGATGCCGAGCAGGCGCTGGTCGGCCGCGCCGAGGTGCTCGAGAAGCCCGATCTGCTGTGGGACAAGCCCGAGCTCGATCGCATGTACACGCGCCTCGAAGACGAGTACGAGCTGCGCGAACGCCATCTCGCGCTCGACACCAAGCTCGCGGTCGTGTCGCGCGCGGCGCAGACGATGCTCGACCTGCACCAGACCAAGCGGTCGCTCAACGTCGAGTACTACATCGTCGCCTTGATCGTCTTCGAGATCGCGCTCGCGCTCGTGCAATTGCTCAAGTAGCCGGGGGGTTCCGCGCAGTTGTCAGCGATGGATCGATTGGCCAGGCTCGCGCGTTCAAGGTAACACTTCATCGATTGATGAAGTCTGGAACGAGCAAAAACCAGGAGATTTCTGATGAGCGAGCAGCATCCGATCCATGACGAGCACGAGCACGAGCACGGTGAGGGTTGCGGTCACGTGGCCGTCCAGCACGGCGATCACGTCGACTACCTTCACGACGGTCACCTTCACGCGCTGCACCGCGGCCACGTCGACGAGTGCTCGATCGCGGTCGACAACAAGAACCCGGCGCGCTGCACGCCGAGCCACGCGTGCACGGGCCACGAGGCCGGTCACAGGCACGGCGCCGGCTGCGGCCACCAGGCGGTGCCGCACGGCGATCACACCGACTACCTCGTCGGCAACCACTTGCACCACGCGCACGGCGATCACTGCGACGACCACGGCCCGCTGGCAGCCGCCTAGACCGTTTTCGCCCGGAAATGATTGCGCCCGGCGATGGGATTGCCGCGCAGCGCGAGGCACGAGCGGCGAAGCGCTACTGGACGTAACGCGAGTCCCGAGCAACGAAGCGATGCGCGGTAGGACCGAGCCCGGCGCGATCAGATCCGGGCGAAACCGGTCTGGCCTCAGAATACGTACGGATACGTAAAGCTGCCGCCGACTCTCGTCTGCGCGAAATGTGCCTTGCGCGCGGCCGCGGCGATGCACGTGCCGAGCGCTTCGTCGGGCGCTTCGCGCACGGTGACGTCCGAGACCGCGCCATCGGGCGCGACCTCGACGTGGATCTTCACCGTGCCCTTCACCCCGGCGCGATCGCCGCACTGCGAGACCAGCGGCTTCACCTCGGCGAGCGCGGTGAGGACCATCCCGCGATCGATCGCTTCGGGCGGGCCGTCGCTCGAGCCGCGCGGCGGCGGCGCGGCTGGCTTGTACGGCGCGCAGCACTCCCGCTCGTAGTGCGAGAGCACGCAGGAGACTTGATCGCAGCCGTCGGCGAGCGGCGGCTGTGCGGGGGCTTCCGGCTGTGGCTGCGGCTGGGTCGCGTGGGGGCGAACGGCCGGCGGCGGCTGCTGCTGCGGCGACGGCGGCTGCTGCTGGTGCGGCGGCGGCGACGGCGGCGGCGACGGCTGCAGCGACGGCTCCGGCTGCGGCGACGGCTGCAGCTGCGGCCGCGACGGCTGCGAGGCGATCGTTTCACCATGGCCGCTTCGGTGAAACACGACGATCACGGCCGCGGCCACGCTCGCACACATCGCCACGACCGCGAGCATCACGAGCCACACGCTGATCGGCCTGCGATCGCGGCGTAGATCGCTCGCCGCGTCGTACGTGAACGATGGCAGATCGCCGATCGTCGCGATCGAACCCGTCGTCACCGCGGCCGATGCGACCTTGATCGCCGGCGGCTTCGCAGCGGGCGGCTTCACGATCGACGGCAGCATCGGCGGGCGCGGCGGAAGCGGCGGCGGTTTCGTGCGATGCGGATCGCGCGGCCGCGGCGCGCGCGCGAGCAGCGCCGCGAACGTGGCGCCCGGCGTGCGGGCGTCGAGCTGGGGGATCACGACCGCCTCGAGCACGGCCTCGACGAGCTCGACCGAGCCGGGCAGCACGATCACGACCGCGTGCCCGCACACCGCGGCGGCCGCGCGGTTGAGCAGCGCGGGCACGCCGAGCCGCTGGAACGAGATCGCGCGCACGAGCTCGCCGAAGCCGGGTAGCCGGCGCGTCGCGAGCTCGCCCAGCACTTCGAGCGTCGGATCGACCGCGCCGAGGTCGCTGCCGCCGGTGACGATGACGACGTCGACCGAGTCGTCGCGGACCCAGCGCGCGAGCCGGGGTTTGATCTCGGCTTCGGAGTCGGCGGCGAGCTCGCGATCGACGATGCGATGACCTGCCGCGACGAGCGCCGCGATCACGTGCGTGCCCGCGTCGTCGCGAGCGAGCGACAGCACCGCACATCGAAACGGGTCGGGCTCCATCGCTTCACCAGCATGGGCGCATCGGGCCCCTGTTGCCAGGATGATCATCGGGTAGCGATCGGGTTGCCGGGACATCAGCCGACCCGTCGAGTCAGTGGCGTGCGCGCACGTTGCATCCACTCGCGCGAGCACCGGAACGCCTCGCCGGCCGCCGCGATCACCTGCGCGTGGCCGAGCGCGTCGCTCGCGACGCGCTCGATCGCTTCCCCGAGCTCCAGCCAGCGCGAGCCGATGCTCGTCTCGTACGCCGACAGGTACGTCGTCGCGGGCTCGAGGTGCGGCATCAACGCGAGCACGTGCTCGCGCAAGCGATGATGGATGGCCGTCGCGCGCTCGACGACGTACATCCAGCCGAGCGCCTCGGCCACGCTCGAGAACGGAACGATCGGAAACGCCGGCAGCCTCGCGATCTGCGAGGGATGGAGGTCGAGCGCGAGCAGATCCTGAGCGATCAAGCCCGCGCGCATCCGCCGGCGCAGCCCGATGCGCGCCGCCAGGCCGGGCGTGTACGCGAGCGCGGCTTCGATCGGCCCTTCGAGGCCGTAGATGCGCGCGAGCTGCGCCGCGTACTCGGCCTCGCCGATCTCGCCGAACAGATCGTTCCAGACGGCGTCGGCGGCCCCGTGATGGGCCTTGGTCGCGACGTCGAGCCGGATCAGCGTGCGCGAGGTCCGCACGCCGCGGGCATCTGCAATCCTCGTGCTGCGCTCCGGAAACCGCCGACCGTGACCTTGCGCGCGCCAAGCGTGCGGCTGCGCCCACCGTGCGCCGAATGCACGTGCCGGCGTGACGCGCACGACGTGTCGACGCAGCGCGCTCCACGGGCTGCAACCCCCACGGGGCACGACGGGTACGAGGGGACCGGCTCGTGCACGTCGCTTCGGCCGATGCCCCGGCCCCGGCTCGGCGAGCGGATCCGCACGCAACGCGCCGCGATCCTCGACGATTGGGCGGCCGCGGTGCGGGCTCTCCCGACGACGATCGCCGCGCCGCGGCCGGCACTGGCCGACCGGGCGCCGCCGTTGCTGGCATGGATCGCGGATGCGGCCGATCGCGGCGAGCCGGCGCCATCTCGGCTCGAGCTGCTCGACGATCGGTTCGAGCTCGCCGAGGTCGTCGACGAGCTCGCCGAGCTGCGCGATGCGATCGAGCGCACCTGCTGCGATTCGGCGAGCGACGTCGACGACGTGCGCGCGATGCACCGCGCGATCGATCGCGGGATCGCGTGCGCGATCGATCGCTACCTGACCTCGCGCGGCCATCCGCTCGAAGCGCTCGACGCGATCGCGGCCGCCGCGTTCGAGTGCGAGGGGCTCGACGAGCTGCTCCAGCGGTTGCTCGGTGTCCTGGTCGCGACGATGCGCGTGCTCGACACCGCCGCGCTCTGGCTGTTCGAGCCGGAGCGCCGCGTCGACGTCGGCGGCCGCGTCCGGATCGACGCCGAGCTCGCACGCGAGATCGCGGCCGCGGGCCGGCCGTGCGAGCGACGCGACGCTCACGGCTTGCGCGTCGTGTACGGCGTGCCGCTCGTGCGCAAGGGGCACGTGTTCGGCGTCGCGTGCATCGGCTCGTCGTCGACCGCGGAGCTATCGCTCCAAGACCAGCGCTTGCTCGCGGCGCTCGTCGCCCGCGCGACGCTCGCGATCGCGCGTCACGTCGACCGCGAGCTCGCCGAGCGCGCCGCGGCGACGAGCGCCGAGGCGGTCAAGATCCGCGAGGACGTGCTCGCGATCGTCTCGCACGATCTGCGCAACCCGCTCGGCACGGTCGAGCTCGCCGCCTCGATGCTCGACGGCCACCTCGAAGGCGATCCACGCGGACGCAAGCACGTCGATACGATCCGGCGCTCGGTCGATCGCATGGAGCACATGATCCGCGACCTGCTCGACACCGCGAGCATCCAGGCCGGGAGGCTCGCGCTCGAGCGCCGGCCCGAGGACGCGCGTGCCTTGCTCGAGGAGGTGGTCGAGGTGCACGCGCCGATCGCGGCCGAGCGCGGGATCCGGATCGAGCGCGCTGGCGAGCTGTCGGGCGTGCGGCTCGATTGCGATCGCGAACGGCTCGCACAGGTGTTCGGCAACCTCGTCGGCAACGCGCTGAAGTTCTGCCGGCGCGGCGACACGCTCGCGATCGCTGCCGCGCGCGAAGGTGCCCGCGTGCGCATCGTGTTCCGCGACACCGGTCCCGGCATCGCCGACCACGATCTGCCGCACCTGTTCGAGCCGTACTACTCGGCGCGGCGCCACTTCAAGCAGGGCACCGGCCTGGGCCTCTACATCTGCAAGGCGATCGTCGAGGCCCACGGCGGCGTGATCGCGGTCGACAGCGCGCTCGGCCGCGGGACGACGTTCGCGGTGACGCTGCCGGCGGCGTAACAGGGAACCGAGGACCGATCGGTTCTTGCTTGTTCTGCAACCGTGAAGCCTGAAGCCTCCTAGTACGGCGAAACGGGCTTCGCGTCCTTCGGCAACGGCGCCGGAGCGGCCGGCGCGTGCTCGCACGGCGGCGCCAACCGATCGACCGCTTCCCACGCCTCGTTCGGCGCGAGCATCCACGTCACCGCGTGCGCGAGCTTGGCCGGGCCGGCCGCGAGATCGAACGTCGCGTAGGCGCCGGGGCCCTCGGCGAGCAGCGCCTTGGGGCCGCCGCGATCGATCAACGCCGCCGACAGCGCGAGCGTGTGCTCGCCGGTGTCGAGCTTGACCGCGTGGCCGGTCGCATCGGGCACGAACACGCCGCTCCAGCGCTCGACCTGCCAGCTGCATGGCTGCGCGGGATCCACGACCTGCACCCAGTTGACCGCACCGCTCCACGCGACCGGGCGATCGCCGGAGTCGACCTCGCCGAATGCCCACAACGTCTCGCACGTCGGCGGCTTGCAGTCGTGCACCGGTACGAGCCCGGCCAGCGCCGGCGGAATCGGCGTCTCCTTGGTCGGGCGATGCCACTGCTTCTGCGCGTCGACATCGCCGAGTCGCGCCGAGACCGGGCGCGGTTGCTCGAACGCGCAGCCGGTCGGCGCGTCGGTCGTCGCGAGCACGAGGCCGCTCGACTCCTGCGGATCGCTCGGCGGCGGGCATCCGGTGAGCTCGACGCCGTACGACACGTTCGCGGGCGGGCCCGGCAGCTTGGCCGCGTAGTAGCCTCCGGCCTTCGCGGGACACGGCGGCGCGTTCGCGGTGACGAGCCACAGCGGCCCCTGCGGCGGCGGCGGCACGCCCGACACGCCGGCGGTCGTCGCGTCGAGCGGCGCCCACTCGGCGACCTGCGCGGTCGGTTCGACGGCCATCGCGTGCAGCGGCAAGACCCAGCCGACGTGGCCGTTGCTGCCGCCCTCACTCGTCACGTACGACGCGGCGAACACCCCGGCCGCCGCGGCGCACGGACCACCTTCCGGGATCTGCTGCTGCGGCGTGCTCGCGCCTTTCGGCGGGCAGCCGGAGAGAACCGCGAGCAACGCGAGCCGTCTCATGCCGCGAAGCTTAGCTCAGTTCGCCGCCAACCCGAGATAGCGCGTGACGAGCAGCGTGGTCTCGTCGATCAGGCGCGGATCGCGGAGCCGGTGCGGATAGAGCAGCGCGGCGCGGTGGACGATCGCCTCGATCGTCGACACCAGCACGAACGCCGCGAGGTCGGGGTCGCGGATCGCGAGCTCGTCCTTGCGCGCCGCGAGCAGGCCCGCGACCATGCGGTGGCAGATCTCGTCGAGCTCGCGCAGCCGCGCGAGCTTGCCGACACGCGGCACCTGCTCGGTCAGCACGCGATGCAGCTCGGGATCGACGGCGTGCGCGCGGATCGTGAGCTCGACGACGCAGCGCGACGCCTCCGCGAGCGGGAGCTGGGCGACGCGCGTCAGCTCGGCGAGCACCGCCGCGTTCATGTCCTCGATGTGGCGATCGAGCAGCGCCGCGACCAGCGCCGTCTTGTTCGGGAAGTACTGGTACAAGGATCCGATCGACACGCCGGCCGCGGTCGCGACCGCGTTCGTGGTGAGATCGTCGTAGCCGTGCCGCACCAGAACCCGAGCGGTCGCGGACAGAATCGCGTCCACGGTGGCGCGGCTGCGCTCCTGGCGCGGGCGTTTTCGGGGCGCGGTGCGGGTTTGGCGCTGCATCGTGGGTCGGTCCTGGAACGCGAGTAGACAATGTGAGCGAACGCTCGCATTTTAAGTTGCGATGACCGACTTTGCCAGCGCATTCGCGACCCCCGTGCCGTCGATCCCGCGCGTCCCGGGCCTGCCGGTGCTCGGCAACCTGCTGCAATTCCGCAGCGACCGGCTCGCGCTGCAAGAGCTAGCCGCACGCACGGGGCCGATCGCGCGCCTGCAGCTCGCGCACATTCCGGTCTACACCGTCACCGACGCCGACCTCGCGCACGAGGTCCTCGCGACCCACGCCGACAAGTTCGCGAAGTCGGAAGGCCTCGCGATGCTGAGGCCGCTCCTCGGCGAGGGCCTGTTGACCTCCGAGGGCAGCACGCACCGCCGGCATCGCAAGCTGCTCGCGCCGGCGTTCGCGCCCAAGCGACTCGCCGCGTACGGCGACGTGATGGTGAGCGAGACCGAAGCGCAGCTCGCGCGCTGGCGCGCCGGCGATCGCCTCGACCTCGCGGAAGAGATGATGCAGATGACGCTCGCGATCGCGGGCCGCACGCTGTTCGGCGCCGACGTGCGCGGCGACGCCGAGGCCGTCGGGCGCGGGCTCGAGCTCGCGATGCGCGCGCAGATGGAGATGCTGCTGTCGCCGGTCCGGCTCGGCTACAACTGGCCGCTGCCGCGCCACTTGCGGATGCGGCGCGCGGTCGCGATCCTCGACGAGGTCGTGTATCGCCTGATCCGCGAAGGCCGGGCACGCGGAACCGACGGCGGCGACGTGCTGTCGATCCTCTTGCTCGCGCGCGACGAGGACGACGGCAAGGGCCTCACCGACGCCGAAGTGCGTGACGAGGTGATGACGCTCCTGCTCGCGGGTCACGAGACGACCGCGAACGCGCTGACGTGGACGTGGTACGAGCTCGGCAAGAACCCCGACGCGCTCGCGCGGCTGACCGCGGAGCTCGACGAGGTGCTCGGCGATCGCGCGCCGACCGCCGACGATCTGCCGCGCCTGCCGTGGAACCTCGCCGTGATCGAGGAGGCGATGCGCCTGCATCCGCCGGCGTACGCGACCGGCCGCGAGGCGACCGAAGCGCTCGAGCTCGGCGGCCACCGCCTGCCGGCCGGCGCGATCGTGCTCGTCAACATCCGGGGCATTCACCGCCGCGCCGACTACTTCCCCGATCCCGCTGCGTTCAAGCCCGAGCGCATGCTCGAGGCCGCGAAGAAGGCGCGCCCGCGCCACCACTACCTGCCGTTCGGCGCCGGCCCGCGGGTGTGCATCGGCTCGCACTTCGCGCTGCTCGAGGCGCAGCTCGCGCTCGCGACCATGGCCCGGCGCGTTCGCCTCCGCCTGCTGTCGCACGACGTCGCGCCCGAGCCGCTCGTCACGCTGCGCCCGCGCGGCGGGATGCCCGTCGTCGTCGAGACCCGCGCGTCACGGTAAGAAGCGCGCGCGATGCTCGGGAGCTGGAAGATCGCACGCGTCGACGCGGCCCCACACGCGGTAGCGGATCGCCGCGATGA
This sequence comes from Kofleriaceae bacterium, assembly GCA_035500135.1. GTDB lineage: Bacteria > Myxococcota_A > Polyangia > Haliangiales > Haliangiaceae > JABFXX01. The sequence goes on along the minus strand of DATJXL010000037.1, from coordinate 43,390 downwards.
AGCGGTAGCCGAGGTCGAGCACGAAGCCGGGAAACCAGCGCAGCCCGTAGCTCCACCGCCACGGTGCGCGCAGGTGGCGCGACAGGTACAAAAACGCCTTGCTGCGCAAGCGCGCACGATCGCCGTCGACGAGCACGACGGTCTCGAGCGTGGTCGGGATCTCGGGGAAGCGTGCGCGCAGCGCGGCCGCGGTCTCGCCTTGCAGCGGCGCGAACTGCAGCTCGTGATCGCGCTCGTGGCGCAGGATGAACTGCACGCTCCGGTGACACAGGCCGCACGTACCGTCGTAGAGCACGACGGGTTGCGAGGCGGTCATACCTGCATCTTGCCGCTTTCCTATCGACGCGCAAGACTTGCACTCGGTGTCGGTCAAGTTGCTGTTGCTCGGCCTCGCGATCCCGGCGCTGGTCCACTTCTACGTGTGGCTCCGGCTGGTGCGAGCGCCGCACCTGCCCCGCCGGTGGTCTCGCGCCGCGACGATCGCGCTGGTCGTGCTGTTCGTCGCGATCCCGATCGCGTCGACGAGCCGGCTGTGGTGGCCGGCGCTCGGCAAGACGCTCGGCTGGGTCGCATTCCCGTGGCTGGCGTTCTGCGGGCTGGCCGCGATCACCTTGCTCGCGCTCGACGTGGTGCGCCTGATCGCGTGGCTCGTGCGCCGCGCCGCGAACCGACCGCAGCCGGCGCGAGAGGTCGCGATCTCGCGCCGGCGCTTTCTCGCCGGCGCGACCGCCGCGGTGGCAGGAGCTAGCGTGGCGCGCGGGATGATGTCGGCGCGCGGCGACCACGAGGTCGTCGACGTCGAGGTGCCGCTCGCGAAGCTGCCCCGCGCGCTCGACGGCTTCACGATCGTGCAGCTGTCGGACCTCCACACGGGCCTCACGATCGATCGCGACTTCGTCGCGCGCGTCGTCGAGCAGGCAAACCGGCTGTCGCCCGATCTCGTCGCGCTCACCGGCGACCTCGTCGACGGTCCGGTCGACGCGCTCGCCGACGACGTCGCGCCGCTCGCGGATCTACGCGCGCGCCACGGCGTCTATGCCGTGACCGGCAACCACGAGTACTACGCGGGTGTCGACGACTGGATCGCGGCGATCACGAAGCTCGGCGCGCGCTACTTGCGCAACGAGCGCGTCGCGATCGGCGAGCCTTCTGCGAGCTTCGACCTCGCCGGTGTCGACGATCACTCGGCCGACGCGTTTCCCGGCCACGGCATGGATCTCGCGAAGGCGACCGCCGGCCGCGATCCGTCGCGTGCGCTCGTCTTGCTCGCACACCAGCCGCGCCAGGCCCGCGCCGCGTCGAGCTTCGGCGTCGATCTCCAGCTCTCGGGCCACACGCACGGCGGCCAGCTCTGGCCGTGGCACTATGCGGTCATGCTCCAGCAGGGCGGCCTGCTCGCGGGGCGCTACGACGTCGGCGGCACGCAGCTGTACGTCACGCGCGGCTGCGGCTACTGGGGCCCGCCGGTCCGCTTGCTCGCGCCGCTCGAGATCACGCGCGTGATCCTGCGGGCCGCGTGAGCACGCGACTGCTGGTCGCGCTGGTCGCGTGCGGCCACGCGCCGCCGCCCGATCGATCGCGCTACGAGACGATCGAGCTCGACTCGCCACCCGGCGTCAGCGACCTCTCGCTCGACGATCGCGGCACGCTGTGGGCGATTCCCGAGCGCGACCGCTTCGTCCTCGAGATCGCGCTGCCGAGCGGGTCGGTCGTGCGCCACCCGCTCGACGGCGTGCCGGCAGGCCTCGACACCGAGAGCCTGACCTGGCTCGGCCCCGGCAGGTTCGCGATCGGCACCGAAGGCCAGGACGCACCGACCGCGAGCGTGCTGTACGCCGAAGCGCGCGGCGATCGCGTCGCGGTCACGAGCGAGCGCGTGCTGACCGACGACGAGCTCGGCGTGAAGATCACCGTCAACCACGGCGCCGAGGCGATCTGCGGGCGCGACGGCGACGTGATCGTCGGTCTCGAATCGGTCGGCAAGCTCGCCGACGGCACGCGGTTCGCGCCGCTCGCGCGCCTGCGCGGCGGCGCGGTCGCGACCAGCCGGCTGCGCCTCACGTCGTCGACCGGCAAGATCTCGGCGCTCGCGTGCACGCTCGGCGTGCCCGGCGGCAGCGTCGACGCGTACGCGATCGAGCGCCACTACGGCGTCAGCCGGATCCTCCACTTCACGATCCCGGCCGCGCCGGGCGAGATCACCCCGACCGTCGTCGTCGATCTCGACGCGATCTTCCACGGCGCGTTCAACTTCGAAGGCCTGGCCAAGCTCCCGGACGGACGCTTCGTGCTGGTCAACGACAATCAGGGCCACCACGCGGAAGGCCCGACCGATCTGTTCTTCTTGCGCACTCCGTGACGTACAACCGCGGCATGCGCACGCTCGTGATCGCGCTCGCGTTCTTGCCACATCTTGCCGCTGCGGATCCGCCACCCGAGCAGCCGGCGCAGAAGCTCACGCTCGATCAGGTGATCGGCAAGGCGATCGCGAATCCGCGCGTGCAGATGGTGCTCGGCGATCGCGACTCGGCGGCCGCGCGCGTCGACGAGGCCGACGCGGCGCGGCTCCCGCACATCAAGGGCACCATGTTCGCGACGCTATCACCCGACATCAGTTGCCACGCGTACACGACGGCCGCCGGCGTCGTGCTCGACGCGAAGCTGTGCGTCACGACCGAGCCGTCCAACTTCGCGTTCGAGTTCACCGCCGGCATCTTCGCCACCGCGCAGGTCGACGTCACGCAGCCGCTCTACACGTTCGGCAAGATCCAGCACGCGCGCGACGCCGCGCGCGCCGGCCTCGACGCGCAGCGCGCGCTCGCCGACGAAGCGGCCGGCGACGCCGCCTCCGACGCCGCACGCGCGTACTGGGGCCTCAAGCTCGCCCGCGAGCTCGGCGCGATGCTCGACGACGGCATCGACGAGATCGCGAAGGCGCAGCAGGACTTTGCCGAGAAAAAGGACGCGACGATCCAGGATCGCCAGCGCGTCGCCGTGCTGCTCGCCGAGGCCAAGGCCCAGCGCGCGGAGGCCGCCGACGGCGAAGCGCTCGCGCTCGCCGGGCTGCGCGCCGTCACCGCCGACGATCGCGCTGACATCGACGACACCGAGCTCGCGCCGGTCGACCACGTGATCCTCGACGAGCACGGCATCGCGGTCGCGGCCGAGCGCCGCCCGCAATCGGTCGCGGCCAGGGCCGGCGCGCACGCCGCCGACGAGCTCCTCGAGTACGAGCGCGCGCAGTACTTCCCCGACATCGCGCTCGTCGGCAGCGCGGCCTATTCGTACGCGACCGACGTCCAGGAGCCGATCTCGGCGTTCGCGTACGATCCGTATTTCCGCCAGGGTGCCGGGCTCGGCGTCGGCGTGCAGTGGACGATCGAGCCGTGGAACACCAGGGCGCGTGCCGACCGCGCGCGCGCCGAGGCGCACAAGCTGCATGCCCAGTCCGAGCTCGCCGCGCTGGGCGCGCGGTTCGACGCCGAGACCGCGCGCGCCGATGCGACGACCGCGCACGACAAGCTCGCAGCGGCCGCCGAGGGTGAAAAAGCCGCGCGGACGTGGCTGGCCGCGGTGCTGCAAAACGAGGCGATCGGCACCGCCGAGTCTCGCGATCTTGCCGACGCTTACCTGGCCTGGTTCCAGATGCGCTCGCGATGGGCGACTGCGGTGTTCCAGTGGAACGTCGCCGTGGTACGTCTCGACCGTGCGACGGGTGAATTTCGTGCCGACGGCGTCCGTCCGAGGTAGGAAACGACGATGAACAACCGCTCGATGGTCGTGACGTTGATGTTGCTCGCGGTCCCGGCACTCGCCGGCCCCCCGGGGGCGGGCTCGCAAGTCGTCAAGCAGGCGAACGAGAAGATCTCGTCGCTGCTCAAGGAGAAGGCCTCGCCGGGCTCCAAGGAAGAGAAGGATCTCGCCGGCAAGGTGACGACGTCGGTGCGCGACTTCCTCGACATCGACGAGCTCGGCAAGCGCGCGATGGTCGACCAATGGACGAAGCTCTCGGGCGAGCAGCAGACCGAGTTCCTGTCGACGCTGCGCGCGCTGATCGAGGACAACTACGTCAAGGGCCTGCGCGCGAACCTCGAGTACACGGTCGACTACACGGGCGAAGCGAACGATCCGGACGCCGACGTCGTCGTCACGACCACGATCAACACGAAGCGCCACGGCCACCCGTACAGGATCGAGGTCGACTACGTCCTCAAGAAGGAAGGCGACAAGTGGAAGGCGTGGGACGTCAAGACCGACGGCGTCGGCCTCGTCGAGAACTATCGCCAGCAGTTCGACAAGATCATCGAGCACGACGGCTTCGCGGGCCTGATCGCGAAGATGAAGAAGAAGCAGGCCTCGCAGGGTTCCTAGGCAATTCCGCTGGCGCCTCTGCATCGCTGGCGTCTTGGCGGTAATTCTGCATAGATCCGCAGCGTATGTCGCTGCATCCGCCGTTTCGCGAGGCCGCCGAGGCCTGGATCTCCGAGGATCCGGATCCGAAAACTGCGCGCGAGCTCACCGAGCTGATCGAGCGCGCCGATCGCGGTGACGGCGCGGCGCAGCGCGAGCTGCACGAGCGCTTCGACGGCCAGCTCGAGTTCGGCACGGCGGGCCTGCGCGGGCTGCTCGGCGCCGGGCCGCAGCGTATGAACCGCGTGCTCGTGCGCAAGGTGACGGCCGGGCTCGCGGCGTACTTGAACGCGCACGCGCCCGATGCGGCGCGCCGGGGCGTCGTGATCGGCCACGACGCGCGTCACAACTCGCGCGTGTTCGCCGAGGACACCGCGCGCGTGCTCGCCGGCGCGGGGCTGCGCGTGCACCTCGCGCATCGGCCGTGGCCGACGCCGACGACGGCGTGGGCGGTGACCGCGCTCGGCGCCTGCGCCGGCGTGATGGTCACCGCGAGCCACAACCCGCCCGCGTACAACGGCTACAAGGTGTACTGGGGCAACGGCGCGCAGATCATCCCGCCGCACGACGCCGGCATCGCGGCGGAGATCGCCCGAGTCGAGAAGCTCGGGCGCAGCGACGCGCTGCCGATGCCCGAGCTCGCCGACGCGCGCCGGCGCGGGCTCGTCGTCGATCTCGACGAGGCGCTGCACGATCGCTACATCGCGGACGTCGTCGCGCTGCGCGCGCAGCCGCAGCTCGCGGTGAACGATCTCGTGATCGCGTACACGCCGCTGCACGGTGTCGGCGCCGCGTCGGTCGAGCCGGCGCTCGCACGCGCCGGCTTCCAGCACGTTCACGTCGAGCCGTCCCAGCGCGAGCCCGACCCCGATTTTCCGACCGTCGCGTTTCCGAATCCCGAGGAGAAAGGCGCGATGGATCGCGTGCTCGCGCTCGCCGCGCGCGTCCGCGCCGACCTCGTGCTCGCCAACGATCCGGATGCCGATCGGCTGTGCGTCGCGGTGCCCGATGCCGCGTCGTATCGCGTGCTCACCGGCGACCAGGTCGGCGCGCTGCTCGCCGATTACTTGTTGACGGTCGGCCCGCACGACCAGCGCATGGTCGCGACCACGGTCGTGTCGTCGCAGCTCCTGTCGTACCTCGCGAAGCAGGCCGGCGCCGACTATCGCGAGACGCTGACCGGCTTCAAGTGGATCGGCAACGCGGCGATGGATTACGAGCGCGACCACGGCGGCCGGTTCGTGATCGGCTACGAGGAGGCGCTCGGCTACTCGGTCGGCCCGCTCGTGCGCGACAAGGACGGCGTATCGGCGTGCGTCGTGTTCGGCGAGCTCGCGTGCTGGAACCGCGCGCGCGGCAAGACCGTGCTCGATCACCTCGACGACATCTACCGGCGCGTCGGGCTGTTCGTCACCGAGCAGGTTTCGCTCACCAAGCCGGGCTCGCAAGGGCTCGCCGAGATCCGCGCCGCGATGGCGCGGTTCCGCGCCGAGCCGCCGCCCGCGATCGGCGCGCACGCGATCGAGTCGATCACGGATCTGAACCGCGGCGAAGGCGGGCTGCCCAGGTCGGACGTGCTCGTGTTCCGGCTCGCCGGCGGGCGCCGCGTGATCATGCGGCCGAGCGGCACCGAGCCGAAGCTGAAGAGCTACTACGAGGTGCGCGTCGCGGTCGCCGCCGACGAATCGATCGCCGCGGCACGCACGCGCGGCCAGGCCGAGCTCGCGGCGCTGCGCGACGCGCACCAGGCGATGATCTAGCGGCGCCACCACCGCCACGACAGCACCGCGATCGGCACCGCCGTGACGAGCGCCGCACCGAGGTGCCACAGATAGCTCGCGTCGGACGCCCATTGCCCGAGGTGCATGTAGTAGCGCTGGTCGGGCGAGTCGAACCACGTGTGCACCGAATCCCAGCCGATGTGGAACCACAGCTTCGACCACGCGAGGCACGCGGCGCCGAACGCGATCGCGAGCGTGCGCGTCCACCGCGTCTCGGTCGCGGCGATCGCGACCGCGACGAGCAGCGGGAACAGGTGGATCCACTGGCGCGCCTGCGAGCCGGTCGCGAACGCGAGCACCATCGCGAGCGCGAGCACGATCGCCGGGCCCCACTCGGCCGCGAGCTCCGCGATCCGCCGCCACGCGAAGATCGCGACGATCACGATCGGCCCGAAGTAGACGACCTCGTGCACCGGCCCCCAGATCGGGCCGCGCAGCATCGCGTTTCCGTGCTCGCACAGGATCTGGTTGCGAAACGTCGGGCCCTCGCCTTGCGTGCCGACCTGCCCGACCCACCACGCGCGCGCGCCGACGATCGCGACGCAACCCGCGATCGCGGCAGCCGTGCGCTTCCAGTCGAGCCCGCGTACGTACGCGACGACGTTCCACGCGCGCGGCTGCGCGGCGAGCAGATAGCCGCCGACGCCGAGCATCGCGGCGACGAGCGGCACGGTCACGACCAGCCAGTCGCGCAGCACCCACGCCGCGAACTTGTCGCAGCCGATGTCCGGCACCGGCGCGACGTAGTACGCGCGCGCGACGAGCAGCACGAGCGCGGTGCCGCCCGCGGCGAGCGCGATCGACGTCCAGCGGACCGTGCGCGGCCACGCCAGCGGCCGCACCGGCTCGCGCGGGCGCGGCGCGACGAGCATCGCCATCGCGATCGTCGGCATCGCCGGCCATGTCCACGCGCCGGCCGCGGCCGCGAGCCACACCGCGAGCGGCTTGCGCGCGAGATATCCCCACGCGAGCAGCATGCCGAGGAAGAACGCGGTCGGATCGGTGAGCGTGGGATAGTACAGCGCGTGACGCGCGTTCGCGAAGCACAGAAACAGCGCCGCGAACCCGGCCCACGTCGCCGGCGCACGCCACTTCATCACCCGCGTCGCGAGGTGCGCGTAGAGCAGCGCGGACGCGACGAGCATGGCGAGATCGAGCAGCTGGAACGCCAAGATCGCGTGCCGCACCGTCGGCGCGACGCCGAGCGCGCGCGACGCGTAATAGATCGCCGCCGACGGCAGCACGCGCTGCGCGTAGTACTGCGTGAGCCCGTGCGCGACGACCTGGTGTGGGAAGTCGAGCGCCCACTGCGTGTACGCCTGGCCGTCCCAGCCCTGCCCGCCGTTGATGGCCATGCGCTCGCCGTACGCGATTTCGAGCACACCGAGCGCGAGCACGATGGCAGCCATCGCCGCCGGTGTGAACTTTTGGTACTGTCGCGCCGCTAGCAAAGGAGCACCGTCGTGAGCGAAGTTACCCTCGAAGAACGCGGACGCGCGCTGGAGAATCAGTTCTACGAGAAGGAAAACCAGCAAAAGCTCGCGGCGATGAAGCAGAAGCTCGATTCGCAGGGCGGAAAGGACGAGCTGCGCAAGGCGTCGGGCATGAGCGACGACGCCGTGCTCGAGAAGCTGGTCGCGCTCGGCCTCCGCGGCAACACGATCGCCGCGCTGTCGCTGGTGCCGCTGATCCAGGTCGCGTGGGCCGACGGCAAGATCCAGGACAACGAGCGCGTCGCGATCCTGCAGGGCGCGCACGGCAAGGGCCTCGAGAAGGGCACGCCCGGGTACGAGCTGCTCCAGACGTGGCTCGAGAAGAAGCCGTCCGACGAGCTGATCACGGCGTGGGAGGCGTACATCAAGGCGCTCGCGTCGCAGCTCAACGACGAGCAGAATCGCCTGCTCAAGAACCAGATCCTCGGCTTCGCGAAGATGGTCGCGGGCGCCGCTGGCGGCTTCCTCGGCATCGGGCGGATCTCGCACGACGAGGAAAAGGTGCTGCAGCGGATCGAGTCGGCGTTCCAGCGCTGATGCGGTAGATGCTGCGCCCGCTCGGCAAGACCGGCGTCCAGGTCTCGCGCGTCGCGCTCGGCGCGATGTCGTTCGGAGGCGACGCCGACGAGCACACCGCGTACGGCATCTACCGCGCCGCGCGCGATGCCGGCGTCAACTTCATCGACACCGCCGACGTCTACAACGAGGGCCGCTCCGAGGAGTTCCTCGGCCGATTCGTCAAGGGCGAGCGCGACGAGCTCGTGATCGCGACCAAGGCGTACTTCCCGACCGGACCGGGGCCGAACGCGCGCGGCGCGTCGCGCTATCACCTCGCGCGCGCGGTCGAGGCCAGCCTGCGCCGGCTCGGGACCGATCGCATCGACCTGTTCTACCTGCATCGCTTCGACGACACGACCGAGCTCGGCGAGACGCTGCGCGCCGTCGACGATCTCGTGCGCGCCGGCAAGATCCTGTACCCGGCGTGCTCGAACTACGCGGCGTGGCAGGTCGCGCACGCGCTCGGCATGCAGGCGCGCGCCGGCATGGCGCCGTTCGTCGCCGTGCAGCCGATGTACAACCTCGTCAAGCGCACCGCGGAGATCGAGCTTCTGCCGATGGCGCACGCGCTCGGTGTCGCGGTGGTGCCGTACAGCCCGACCGGCGGCGGCCTGCTGACCGGCAAGTACGGGGTCGAGCGCAAGCCCGAGCGCGGCCGGCTGCTCGACACGAGGATGTACACGATCCGCTACGCCGAGCCGGCGTTCTACGAGATCGCGGACCGCTTCCGCGCGATCGCCGACGAGCTCGGCATGGCGCCGGCGACGCTCGCGGTCGCGTGGGTCGCGTCGCACCCGGCCGTGACGTCGGTGCTGGTCGGCGGCCGCGACGCCGGCCAGCTCGCGCCGACGCTCGCCGCCAACTCGGTCGCGCTCGACGACGCGACGCGCGCGCGGATCTCGGCGCTGTCGCCCGAGCCGCCGCCGGCGACCGATCGCAACGAAGAGAAGACCGCGTTCCACTACGGCGCCAGGTAACAGCGACGTTGCGCCGGCCGTGTCGGGTCGAACCGACAGGGTATGCACGGAGCCGAGTCGCCGGGCGCGGCGCGATCGCGCGCGTAGTCTCGCGCAGCTACGCGGCGCGCGCGCTGGTTCGCGAGTTGCATTGCGCGCATCGCATGCGGATCGCAGCAACCTGGGTGATGGTCGTCGGCGCGGTCGCGTGCACGACGACGACGCAATCCCAACCCACGAATCTCGGAGGCAGCAACGGCAGCTCCAACGGCAGCAGCGAGGAGACCGACCCGCTCGCGCTGTGGTCCGGTTGCATCACGTCGGCGGACTTCGCCCTGACCAACTTCGCCGCGGCATGGGATGGGCTGGAAACGTCGGAAGGGTTCTGCAAGCAGTGCCATGTCTCGCCCGGCTCGTTCCAGTTGCCGGTCGGCGAGAACAATTTCTTCGCAGCGATCACGACGAATCGCGCGGTCCTCGGCCAGTTCTTCCGCGTCGACAACTCGACGACGCCGGCCCAGATCGTGGTCAACGTCGGCACGTTCCAGGCGGTGGCGAGCGGGCCCTCCCATCCGCGCTTCGATCTCGACAACGCCGGCATGACCGCGCTCGACCAGCTCTACCAGCTGGCGCTGAACCACCAGCAGGCCGATCAGTGCGGGCCTCCGACGCTGGACAATTAGGCGTAGGCGTCGGTCATCATCAGGTTGACGTGCGCGCGCTTGCCGCGCGGCCAGCTCGCGGCGGCTTGCAGCTGCTCGCGGCGGTAGCCCTCGGTCTCGTGCGCGAGCCCGGCGTGGGCGTGCTCGCGCGCGCGATCGTGTGCGCCGTCGGCGAGCGCGAGCCATGCCGCGGCGAGCCGCAGCGACGGATCGTCGGGATCGATCGCGACCGCGCGCTCGATCTCGACGCGCGCGGTCGCGACATCGTGATCGCTCTCGTACGCGCGCGCCGCGGCTTGCACGTGGCGCGTCGCGGCGTCGTGCGGCGCCGCGATGTCGGTGCGCTCGCGCGCCTCGAAGCCGGCGCGCGCGGCGGCGTCGTCGCCGAGCTGCCACGCGCCGGTCGGTCCGTCCCAGCTCCATGCCAGCTCGGCCCACGTGCCCTCGCAGCTGGGCGCGCGATCGACGCCGACGAGCGCGCGGCGGCGGCTCGGCGCGACGACCGCGGCGTGCACGTTCGTCGGTTGCGCGAGCATCGAGCCCAGCCGGCGCGCACCCGTTTCCGGCGCGTCGGGATCGACGCGGTCTCCGAGGAAGCGCGCGAGCGTCGCGGCGTCGAGCGGCTTCGTCCGCGCCTCGACCAGCGCGCGCAGCCGGCGCTCGCGACGGTCGGAGTGGATCGCCCACGCCGGCGATGCCGCGACCTGACCGTCCTGCAGCGCGGCCGAGCGATAGCGGTTCGTGCACACCAGGAACGACGCGCCCGGCGCGGGCCGCACGATCTCGAGCGCGCGGCCCGCGGCCTCGAGCACGAGCGCGGTCTTCTCGCGTGCCGAGCCGATCGCGAGGCCCCAGCTCGATGACGGCGGATGCTCGCGCGCGATCGCGATCGCGTCGGCGAGCGTCTCGGCGCGGCGCGCGATGTCGTGCACGAAGTCGACGATCATCGCGCCGCCGAATGACACGCCGCGATGCCACCGCGTGTGCGGGGCGAGCACGAGCCCGGCCTCGTTGACGACGGTGACGACCGGCGTGTCGGCGCCGCGCGTCGCGAAGAAGCCGTAGCGCTGACCGCCGGCGCCGCCGCGCGACGCGGCGCCGCGGCTATCCGTGACACGGGGGGCCGGCGCGCACACGACGAACGCGGGCGCGACATCCCACACGCCGATGCCGGGAAAATCGAAGTTGCGCGCGAACAGGAGCTCGCCGTCGTCGGTGGCGTCGCCCCACGCGATCGCGGTCGAGCACGCCGGGGCGGCGGCCGCCGCGGCGCGCGCGGCGAGCGGGCTGCCGAACGGGCCGAGCCGCGCCCGTGCGACGAGCGACACGCAGTTCTGCAGCGCATCCATCGCGGCCATCGCGAGCAGGCCGTCGCGGCGCGACCCGACGCTCGGCTCGGCCGCGCGCACCGCGTCGACGAACGCGCGCGAGCGCGCCGCGAGCTCGGCCGGCCGTTCGCGCTGCAGCCGCGCCTGCCACGTCGTCGCGACCGTGCGCACCAGCGTGCGGCCCACCGCGCCGGCCGCGCCGCGCATGTCGCCGGCGAGCGCGCGCTCGGGCAACGAGCGATAGAAGGCGAGCAAGCGCGCGGCGTCGGCGGCGACGAGCCGGCCGTGCTGCGCGCCCATCTCGGCCTGCGTTCCGGCCAGGCGGATCATCGTCAGCGGCTCGCGGGCAGTCGGGTCCGTCATCATGCTCTCCTTCGTCGTTCGCGCTTCTTGTGCGCGCGCAGCGGCTCGATCACGCGCGCCGCGAGCTCCTCGACCACGCCGTCGGGACGCGCGATGCCGAGCACGTGGTGCACGAGCACACCGTCGACGACCGCGAGCACGAGCTCGACGACGCGCTCGGGATCGCACGCGCGCACCTCGCGCCGTACGATGCCGGCGCGCAGGTCGGCGACCAGCGCGTCGCGCGCCGCGGTCACGACCCGGCGCTCGCGGTCGAGCACGGTCGCGAAGTCGCGCCCGCCGACCGCCCACAGCTGGAACAGGCCGCCGATCAGCTGCGGCCGCTCGCGGTGAAACGCGATCGTCGCGTCGACGACCGCGTGCAGGCGATCGAGCGGATGATCGACCGCGCGCGTCTTCGCGATGACCTGTTCGGCGAGCGCCTGATACGTCTGGTCGAGCACGGTCTCGAACACCGCGCCGAGATCGGGGAAGTAGAAGTACAGGGTCGGGCGCTTGATGCCGAGCGCGTCGGCGAGCTCGCGCATGCTGGTCTGCACGCCCCGCGCGCGCAGCACGTCGAACGCGGCGCGCGCGAGCTCGGCGCGGCGAACGAGATCGGGGCGGCGCGGCATAGCTGACACTATGTCAGGTACCAATATCCTGACACTGTGTCAAGCCATGCGTTCTCCACTTCGTGTACGCTGGCTCGGCGCGTGGAGCAGCTGACCGTGAATCGCGATGACGTCGTGCTGCAGCGGCCGGAGGACATTCGCTTCCTCGTCCCGGTGTTTCACACGTGGAGCGCGTGCTGCGGCGCCACGACCGCGTATCTCCTGCGCCGGATCGCGTATCGCGCCGGCGCGTACGCGCCCGGCATCCAGGAGCACATGTTCCACGAGCTCAACACGGCGCGCGATGGCGGCTCGATCGATCGCGTGCAGCGCTGGTTCACGGGGCGGTCGTCCGTGCTCAACGAGCTCGGCTACCGCCTGCAGTGCCGGCGCGTCGCGACGCCGACGACCGCGATCGTCGACTGGGTCAAGGCCGGGCGCGGCTACCGCGGCGCGATGCTCCCGACGAACTTCCAGAAGCTGCATCCGATTCCCGGCTCGGCCGGTCAGGACTGCGGCGACGATTCCGTGCAGCACGCGATCGGGCTCACGATCGATCGCCTCGATCAGAAGACCGACGAAGAGCTCGTGATGATCGATCCGTGGCCGGGCGTCAAAGGCGACGCGAAGGATCGCGGCAAGGTGTCACCGCAGCTCGAGCTCGCGCACCGCGACCGCAACTTCCACGCGCTCGTCTACTTCTGGGTCGGCTGGTCGTAACTTAAGCGGCTGTTAACGCGGCCGCGTCGCGGTGCGCGCGAAGCTGCACGCATGCGGATCGGAATCGTCGCGATCGCGATCGTGAGCACGTCGTTCGGGCGGGCGCGTGCCGACGACTGCACGGGCGATGCGGCGCCGTCGCCCGACTGCAACGCCGTCTTCGCGATGCACCGCGAGCTCGCGACGCCGCCGAAGGTCCGCACGCCCGGCAGGTTCGCGCTGTCGTTCGGCTATCGCAGCGACGAATTCGACCCGAGCGGTCGCGCGTTCGCCGTCACGCCGGCTCACGCCGTGAACACGATCGGTCACTTCGACGGCAGCCGGCTCGAGCCGATGCGCGGTGACGGCGCGTACCTCGACTTCCGCGTCTATCCCGATCCGCGCTGGTACGCCGGCTTCGATCTCGGCGCCGCGGCCGCCGCGTCGCCCGATGCCGCGTTCCTCGCGCGCGGCGTCGACATGATGCCGTGGCACGAGGCAACGCTGGCGACCATGAACGCGGTGATCGGCGCGCGCCTGCCGCTCGGCCGCATCTCGCTCCGATCCGAGCTGGCGGCCGGGGTTCACAGCGCGCTGCTGGCCTCGGCGGCGGTCGACGCCGAATGCGACGCCGCGTTCGTCGAGCCGCGCGTCGCGGTCGACGTGTGGCTGCACCCGTGGTGGGCGGCCGAAGGGTTCGCGGGCGTCAACCTGCTCGACCGCACCGAGCACTTCTTCGGCGTCGGCCTCGCGTTCCACAGCCAGGCGTTCGACGGCCGCTACTAGCTCGCTCGGCTCGCTACTTCCACGTCCCGAGATCGACGAACGCGTGGTCGTTCATGATCACGTACGGGCGATCTTCGAACGCGAGTCCGCCCTTGCCGTCGAAGCGCTGGATCTCGAGCAGGCCCATGCCGTAGCCCATCGGGCCCTGCGAGTAGTAGTCGATCGACAGCCGGTACGGGCCGGCCTTCGGCGTACCCGGGATCGCGAAGCACTCCGGGCCGTAGCCGGTCGTGATATCGGCGTAGAGCTCGCCGCCCGACGCCAGCTCCTTGTGGGAGTACCACGCGTGGTTGCCCCGCGCGTCCTGGATGTGGAAGTCGACGTCGTTGCCATCGGTCTCCCAGTACAGGATGAAGCGCGTCGACGGGCGGGTCGCGAGCTGGAGGTGCCGCTTGTCGAGCTCGGCGGCGATGTCCTTGGCGCGCGCGGGCTCGGCCGCGGCGTACGCGGCGCCGATCATGCCCGCGTCGTCGGCGAGCACGCGGTCTCCGCCGGCGAACCGACCGGGCGGATACGGCTGATCGATGCCGGCGAGGATCGCGGCGAACGCGTCGGCCGGCTTGCCCGCGCGCAGGAGCGCGTACGCGAGCAGGCGGTGCCCGGTGAGATGATCCGGCCGGTCCGCGACCGCGCGGCGATAGGTGTCGATCACGAGCGCGTCGACCTGCGCGAGCTTGCCGCGCACGCGCGCGAGCCGCTCGCCCGCGAACCGCCGCATGTCGGCGCGGCCTGGATAGAGGTCGATGATCGAGCCGTAGATGCGCGCGGCGGTCGGATACGCGTGCCTGGCCTCGAGCGCGTCGCCCAGGCCGATCAGCGCGCGCACGTCGCCTGGCTCGCGCGCGTGCCAGTCGCGCGCCTTCGCGAGCGCGCCGTCGACGTCGTGCGCGGCGAGCGCGTGCTCGATCGCGGCGAGCTCGCCGGTGAGCGGCGCCGGCTTGTCGGCGGGCGGCCACGGCGCGCGCGCGGGATCGGCTGCGGGTCGGGCCTCCATCGCCTCGCCTCCGAGCGCGAGCTGGTCGGTTCCCGTCGCGACGGGATCCGCCGCGACCGCGCGGCGCTCGTGCAGGCGGCTGCGCTCCGATTCCGGTTGCGGCGGCATCAAGGCGGGCGTCGGCTCGGGCCGCGGCGGTGGCGGCGGCGCGGCCGGGCGCGGCTGATCCGCGACCTGCGCGGGCCCGGCGGGGGATGGCGACGCGCTCGCGGCCACATCCGCGGCCGCCGTGGTTTGCCCGGAGACATCGCGCGGGTCGCCGTCGTCGTCCTTGCCCTCCTCTTCCTTGCCATCGATCGCCAGGTCCACCTCCGAGCCGGCCGCACCGTGGAAGCTCAACGTCTCGTCGCGGCCGTGCTCCTCGGCGGGCGCCTTCAGCTTGGCCTTGACCTCCGGGTCGGCGCGTTTCGTCGTCGTCGCCGTCGTCGCCGCGATCGCGACGGGCGGCGCCGTGCGGTGCAGGCGCGCGAGCCCGGTCGGTCCGATCGACAGCACGTCGGCGAGCGCCTTGCGATCGATTCCGTAGCGCGCGTAATCGGCGTCGCTCTCGAGCACGAGCATCGCGGTCTGACTCGACACCACGCGCGCCGCGACCGAGCGCTCGGCGATCTCGGTGCGGAGCGCCGCGCGCTGCTCGGGCTTGTCGGCGGTGGCGAGCTGCTGCTCGAGCTCGTCGATCTCGGCGGCCGCGACCGCGCGCTCGACGAGTGGCGCCGTGCCGGCGGTCAGCGCGATCCGGCGCTGCTGGTCGCCGAGCTGGATGTCGAGCGACTGGGTCGGATGCACGAGGTGCGCGTAGATCATCGTCGTCGTGC
This sequence comes from Kofleriaceae bacterium, assembly GCA_035500135.1. GTDB lineage: Bacteria > Myxococcota_A > Polyangia > Haliangiales > Haliangiaceae > JABFXX01. The sequence continues at coordinate 27,952 of DATJXL010000037.1, read as the reverse complement.
CCGGCCGCGCGGTCGCGATCGTGCGCGGGTACACCCACGACGCGCCGGCGACCTCGACCGGCACGTCGACGCGCACCGGCTGGCCGAGCGCGACCGCGACGTCGTCGCTGCCGGTGTCGAGATCGAGCACGGCGCCGCCGTGCGGCAGGCCGACGTGGACGAGCGCGGCCGCGAGCTCGGCATCGCGCAAGCCGCCGGCGAGCGCGACGTCGACGCGCTGGACTCCAGCCTCGCCGAGGTGCTTCACGTCGGCGGCGAGCTCGGCGCGCTCGGCGCCGGCGGTCATCACGCCGTCGGTGATGACCAGCACGCGTGGCAGCGGCGCGTGCACGGTCGTCGCGAGGAAGGCGAGTGCCTGGCCGAGGTCCGAGGCGCCGGCGGCGCCACGCGCGAGCAGCTTGGCGTCCTGGGCGTCGCCGTAGTCGCGCGCCGGGCCGGAGAACACGACCTCGGCGTCCTGATCGAACGCGACGAGCTGGACCGGCAGCGCGTCGCCGTAGCGCGCGCGCAGCTTGCCGATCAGCTCGTGCACCGAGTGGACGTAATGCGCGTAGCCCAGGCCGCGCGACGCGCTGGTGTCGACGAGCACGGTGAGCCCGGTCGGCGGCTCGGTCGTCGTGCTCTGGTCGAGCACCGCGACCTGCGCGGCGACGAGCGTCCCGCTCGTCACGCCGGCCACGCCGACGCTCGCGTCGGAGACGAAGTCGCGATCCGGCTTCCAGTCGCGCTTGGCGAGCCCCTGCGCGGCGTGCTTGCCGTCGGGCGCCATCGCGTCGAGCTCGACGTCGACCCGAGCGATCTCGGGCAGCCCGCGCAGCGGCAGCACGTAGCGCGTGCCCGGCAGCTCCTGGCTGTAGCTGATCACGATGTGCTTGTCGCCGAGCGCGGGAATCGGGAACACCTTCGCGGTGAACTGGTTGCCCTCGGCCTTCTCGAGCAGCGCCGGATCCTGCTTGCGGTGCAGGAAGTCGTCGTACGCGCGGCGCGCGACCATCTTCTCGACGACCTCGGCCTCCATCCACTGGCCGTCGTTCTCCATCGCGAACCGCGACACCGCGGCGTTCGGCGGCAGCGTGATCTGGAACGTGCCCTCGCGGCGGCGGTTCTCGCCGTTGTGGAAGTAGAGGTGCAGCTCGGTGAACGCGAGCGGCCCTTCGAACACCGCCTTGGCTGCGACCCGCGTCATCACCAGGCCGCTGCCGTCGCTCGCGGTCAAGGACCACGGCGCCGCGGTCTCGTCGCGTGCGGGCTCGGAGGTCGCGAGCTGGACGGTGGCCGCGGTGAGCGGCACCGCCACGACCTCACCGGGCGCGGCCGGCTCGACGGCGGGCTTGCCCGAGCAAGCGGCGCACGCGAGCATGAAGACGGACGAACCGAGACCGGGCAGACGATGGGCCATGCCACTTTGAACGCACGGCCGCGGCGCCCGGCCTAACGCCGCCGGTCATCGCGGCAGCAGCCGAAATCCGTGCGGCGACAGCGGATCTCCGACCAGCGCGATGCGGCCGGCGAGCCAGCCCTCGAGCACGGTGCCGATCACGTCGCGCCGCCAGCTCGTGAACGCCGGCAGCTGCGCCGCGGCGGCGAGCCCGCCTTCGTCGATCGCGCGCGCGATCTCCTCGGCATCGCTGCGCGTAGCGAGCAAGCGGGGCGCGATGTGGGCTTCGTCCGCGACCAGCTGCACGATCGCGACCAGCATGTCGGCCCAGCGCTGCGCGCGTTGACTGGTCGTCCGCGCGCCGGACCGTTCGGTCCGCGGCTCGGACGATACGGTCCGCGGCTCGGACGATACGGTCCGCGTGCCGGACGATGCGATCGCGCTCGCGATCGCGTCGGCGCGCGCCTTCGCGAGCGGCGAGGCGCCCTTCCATTGCCGGATCGCCTGCGCGCTGCTCGGGCGCTGGCGCGCGAGCTCGACGATCACCTTGTCGGTCATCACCTGGCCGAGCGGACGATCGAGCTCGATCGCGACGCGCTGCCGCCAGGCCGCGAGCTCGACGACCGCCGCGCGGGTCGCGTCGTCTTGCCCGCGCGCGCCACCGACGTGCTGCCATGCGGTCTCCGGCGTCACCGCCGCGGCGGCGACCGCATCGACGACGATCTGCGCGCTCTCCTCGCGCACCCACGAAAGCCGCGGACCGAGGCGCGCGACGAGCTTGCCGTAGATCGCCGGGAGATGGCGGACGTCGGCATCGGCATAGGCGAGCTGCGCGTCGCTGAGCGGCCGCTTCGCCCAGTCGGTCCACTGCTGCTCCTTGGCCAGCGACAGCCCGATCAGCTCGTTCGCGAGCGCGGCGAGCCCGACCTGCTCGCCGATCCCGCAGAACGCCGCGGCGAGCTGGGTGTCGACGAGCCCGACCATCCCGGTGCCGAACCGCGCCGCGAGCAACGCGAGATCCTGGCGCGGTGCGTGGGCGACGACGAGCGGATGAGCGGCGAGCGCGCGCGCGATCGGCGCGACATCACCGGCGAGCGGGTCGACCAGCCGGACCTCGGGCGGCGCCGCGACGATCGCCGCCGCCGGCGCATCCAAGCTGGCGTGGTCCAGCCACGCGACCTGCACGAGGCACAGGACCGGAACGAGGCGGTCGGCCGATGCGAACTCGAGGTCGAACGCGACGAGCGGGGCGCGCGTGATTGCCGCGGCAACTCCCGCGACGTCGTCCGGCTCGCTCACGAGCTTCACGCCCCTTTGTATCTGTTAGATTCCGCGTGCGAAAGGTTCCCATGAAGACGAACTCGTTCGGTAGCAAGGCGCACATCTCGGTCGGCACGCAGAACGTCGATCTCTATCGGCTGGACGCCCTCGCCCGCGCGAAGGTCGGCGACGTCGAGACGCTCCCGCTGTCGATGCGCATCCTGCTCGAGAACTTGCTGCGCCACGAGGACGGCAAGACGGTGCTGCCGAAGGACATCGAGGCGGTCGCCGCGTGGAACCCCAAGCACCGCGTCGAGCACGAGGTGCAGCTGCGGCCGGCGCGCGTGCTGATGCAGGACTTCACCGGCGTACCCGCCGTGTGCGACCTCGCGGCGATGCGCGACGCGTTCGTGCGGCTCGGCCGGCCCGGTAGCGCGATCAACCCGCTGCGCCCGGTCGATCTCGTGATCGATCACTCGGTCCAGGTCGACGAGTACGGCACGAACGTGTCGTTCCGGCACAACGTGCAGAAGGAGTACGAGCGCAACCGCGAGCGCTACCTGTTCTTACGGTGGGGCCAGCAGGCGTTCGCGAACATGAAGGTGGTGCCGCCCGGCACCGGCATCTGCCACCAGGTCAACCTCGAGTACCTCGCGCGCGTCGTGTGGAACGACCACGGCGTCGCGTTCCCGGATTCGCTGGTCGGCACCGATTCGCACACGACGATGGTCAACGGCCTCGGCGTGTTCGGGTGGGGCGTCGGCGGCATCGAGGCCGAGGCCGTGATGCTCGGCCAGCCGATGGCGATGCTGATCCCGGAGGTCGTCGGCGTCGAGCTCACCGGCCACTTGCCGGCGGGCGCGACCGCGACCGACGTCGTGCTCACGGTGACGCAGCTGCTCCGCAAGAAAGGCGTCGTCGACAAGTTCGTCGAGTTCACCGGCGCCGGCCTGGCCTCGCTGTCGCTGCCCGATCGCGCGACGATCGCGAACATGGCGCCCGAGTACGGCGCGACGATGGGCTTCTTCCCGGTCGACGACGAGACGCTCGCTTATCTGAAGTTCACCGGCCGCGCCGACGATCACGTCGCGCTCGTCGAGCGCTACTGCAAGGAGAATCTGCTGTGGCACGACCCACGCGCCAGGCTGCGCTTCTCCGACACGCTCGCGCTCGATCTGTCGACGGTCGAGCCGTCGCTGGCCGGGCCGGCGCGCCCGCAGGATCGCGTGCCGCTCGCCGGCTCGCGGCGCGCGTGGCGCAAGGCGGTCGGCGGCATCCTCGGCGACAAGGCCGAGTGCGACGCGGCCGCGGTCGACCGCTGGGCGGCAGACGGCGGCCCGGCCGCGCCCGGCCGGCTCGCCCACAGCGTGCAGGTCACGACCGATCACGGCACGTTCTCGCTCGGCCACGGCGCGGTCGTGATCGCGGCGATCACGAGCTGCACGAACACGTCGAACCCGTCGGTCATGCTCGGCGCCGGCCTGCTCGCGCAGAAGGCAGTCGCGCGCGGCCTCACCACGAAGCCGTGGGTCAAGACGTCGCTCGCGCCCGGGTCGCAGGTCGTCACCGACTACTTCGCGAAGGCGGGCGTGACCGCCGCGCTCGACCAGCTCGGGTTCAACCTCGCCGGCTACGGCTGCACGACGTGCATCGGCAACTCCGGCCCGGTCCACGACGCGATCGCCGCCGCCGTGAAGGACCACGATCTCGTCGTGTGCTCGGTGCTGTCGGGCAACCGCAACTTCGAGGGCCGCGTGAATCCGGTCGTGCGCGCGAACTACCTCGCGTCGCCGCCGCTCGTCGTCGCGTACGCGCTCGCCGGCACGATGAACATCGATCTCGAGACCGAGCCGCTCGGCGTGGGCAAGGACGGCAAGCCGGTGTTCCTGCGCGACATCTGGCCGTCGCCCGCCGAGATCACCGAGGTGATGCGAAAGGCGATCCAGCGCGACCAATATCGCGAGCGCTACGCGCACGTGCTCGACGGCGACGATGAGTGGCGCGCGCTCGCGGTGCCGGCCGGCGACACGTTCGCGTGGGACGACAAGTCGACGTACATCCGCAAGCCGCCGTTCTTCGACGCGATCAAGAAGGGCGTGCCGGCGCCGGCGCCGCGCGACATCGCCGGCGCGCGCGTGCTCGCGCTGCTCGGCGACTCGATCACGACCGACCACATCTCGCCGGCGGGCAACATCGCGAAGACGTCGCCGGCCGCGAAGTACCTCGAGTCGCACGGCGTGAAGCCCGCCGACTTCAACCAGTACGGCGCGCGCCGCGGCAACCACGAGGTGATGGTGCGCGGCACGTTCGCGAACATCCGCTTGAAGAACCTGCTGGTCAAAGGTGTCGAGGGCGGCGTCACCATGTTCTTTTCCAAACCGGGAACACGGTCGGCGGGAGTGCCCGGCGCCGCGCAGATGTCGATCTACGACGCCGCGATGAAGTACGAGGCCGAGGGCGTGCCGCTCGTCGTGATCGCGGGCGACCTCTACGGCAGCGGCAGCTCGCGCGACTGGGCCGCGAAGGGCACGCTCTTGCTCGGCGTGCGCGCGGTGATCGCGAAGAGCTTCGAGCGCATCCACCGCTCGAACCTGATCGGCATGGGCGTCCTGCCGCTCCAGTTCGAGCACGGCCAGGACGCCGCGTCGCTCGGCCTGACCGGCGACGAGACGCTCGCGATCGAGGGCATCTCGGACGGGCTCTCGCCGAAGAAGAAGCTCGCGGTGCGCGCCGACGGCAAGACGTTCCACGTGATCGCGCGCGTCGACACGCCGCAGGAGGTCGAGTACGTGAACGCCGGCGGCATCCTCAGCTACGTGCTGCGTCAGCGCGCCGAACAAGCCTGAGGGCCTCGAGCCGCGGCATCGGCCGTCCGGCGCGCGATCGCGAGCGCGCGACGGACGAGCTCGGGCGGTCCGAGCCGCGCGAGCGAGGCGACGCGCAGCCAGTACAGCGTGTCTCCGCGAGCGCCGGCGAGCGCGCACAGCGCGAGCTGGCGCGCGACGTGGCGAAACATCGAGTCGCGCGGCGTGGCGGCCGCGATCTTCACCGCGAGCGAAGCGAGCTGCTCGTGTTCGGGGTCGCGCATGTCAGTCCTCGCTCTCCGCGGCCTTGGTGCGGCCGAGCGGCAGCCGCGGCTTGCGCCGCGTGTGGAGCTGCCAGGTCTTCATGCGATCGGCGAACGTCGACTTCGGCATGCCGAGCGACGCGGCGGCCGCGCGGATCGTGCCATGCGTCTGCAGCGCCTGCTCCATCGCGCCGCGCAACACGACCTGATACGGCGCGATCGCGCCGACGTCGATCAGCGGCGGCGTGGTGCTCGACAGGCGCTGGCGCATGGCCGCATCCGGGAAGAAATCGCGCGGACCGAGCTCGTCACCGCCGAGCGCGACCGCGCGCGCGATCGCGTGGCGCAGCTCGCGCACGTTGCCCGGCCAGCCGTACCCCGCGAGTGCCATCCACGCTTCGTCGCTGACGTGCTTCGCGCCGAACTCCGGCGCGAGCTCTTGCAACATCGCCTCGACGAGCTCGCCGAGGTCCGCGATGCGCTCGCGCAGCGGCGGCAACGACAGCACGACGGTCGCGAGCCGGTGATACAGGTCGAGCCGCATTCGCGACGACTCGGTGCCGAGCCCCTCGGTGCGGTTGGTCGCCGCCACGATGCGCACGTCGATCGCGCGATCGGAATGGCCGCCGACGCGCCGCACGCGCTTGGCCTCGAGCGCACGCAACAGGTTCGGTTGCAGCTCGATCGGGAGCTCGCCGATCTCGTCGAGGAACAGCGTGCCGTTGTTCGCCTCGATGAAGTAACCATCGCGGCTGTCGGCGGCGCCGGTGAACGAGCCCTTCTCGTGCCCGAACAGCTCGGACGCGATCAGCTCGCGCGGAATCGCACCGCAGTTCACCGCGACGAACGGGCCGTCGGCTCGCCGCGATGCCTCGTGGATGACGCGCGCGAGCAGATCCTTGCCGGTGCCGGTCTCGCCGAGGATCAGCATGCTGCAGTCGGTCGGCGCGGCGCGCACGGCTTGCTCGACGGTGGCGCGCAGCACCGGATCGTGACCGCGCAGCGACTCGAGCGCGGTCGGGCGTTCGCCGCCCCCCGACGCGGCGACGGCCACGAGTGTCGTGCGGCCGACGCGCAGGTGCGCGCCGACGCGAAGCTCGGCCGCTTCGATCGGATTTCCATCGAGGAACGTGCCGTTGCGCGAATCGTTGTCGCGAACGACGACGCTGCCGCCCGGCCGGCGCTCGATCAAGCAATGCCGGCTCGAGACGAACGGATCGCGCACCGTGAAATCGCAACTCGGACTCGAGCCGACGACCCAGCGCCGGCGCTCGTCGAGCTCGAACACTTCCCCCGTGGTCTGGTCTCGCAAGGCGACCACGTTGCCGACGCGCCGGCGGTCGGGCGTCATCGATTCTGTTCTGCTTTCGCGAAAGCTCTCGCTCATGGCATCTCCTCCGTGGGGCCTTATCGACCACACGCGCGCGCCGTTGCTTTGCGCCCCGCATGCCGCCGCAACCGCGCGAAATCGCATCGCGTGCTGTCCGGAGTGTCCGCACGCCGTCCATCTCGGACGGACACGAACGGACAACCGACCTCAGCGCGCGCTCGTTACGGCTTGTACTCGAACGCGCCGATGTCGTCGCGCGCGCCCTGTGGGCGCGACGTGCCGTCGTAGTCGATCGAGGGATCGCTGCCGGTGACGATCGCGGCGTCGATCGCGGGACTTCCGGTCGCGAGATGGAAGTCGCCGCTCGCGGCGTCCACGAAGCGCGGATCTAGCGTGATGTTTCCGGCGACGGTGTTGACGGTCTGAGGGTATGTGATGTTGTTGTTGAACGTGCAGAGGTTGTTGCCGTTAGGGCCGTGGTTGAGGATCGCGCCCTCGATGTTGTTCGGATCGTCGAAGATGTCGTTGATGAACGTGATGTTCGTGGGTGCGAGCAGATCCTCGCAGTCCGCAATCGGCGACCCCCCGCACTCTGGGCAATAGAACGTGCTGTACGTGACCTGGACGTTGATGGTGCCGCCCGTGTCTATGCCGGTGCCGAACTGGCCAATGTTGACCGAGTTGGTCATCGTGAAGGTCAGGTTCTTGGCAGCGTTGATCCCGAAATTCCCGATGCTTCGGTCGATCGTGATGATGTTGTTGTCCTCCACTAACATATTCGGCGGACCACTGAGCTGCTCGAAGTCGAGCATGCAACCGGTGAGCTGGATGAAACCCTGAACGCTAACCTGGCGCACCGTGCCGCTCGTGGTGTTGCAATTGAATGCGTAGGGTGCCGCGAGCCCTGCGATCGCGAGGCCACGCAGGTTGAGCTTCGAGCCAGTGCTGGTGAGCTCACCGGTCAGCGTCGCCCCAGTTCCGACGATGTCGTACGAGGCCGCCGAGAGTGCCATGGTCGCGGTCGTGTAGTTCCCTGGCAACATCCGCAGCCACGGGTGCTCCAGATCGACGGCCGCAACAGCGGTGCTGAGCGAGCACGGCATTGCTTGCGAGCAATCCGCCGAGTCCGGGCCAGTCGGCGACGCGTAGCGAATCATCGTCGCATCGACGCACGTCCCCATGTCGATGTCGCAGACCTGGCTATCGCATTCGGTATCGGCCGCGCACGCACGACACGAGCTCGTGCCCGTATCGCACACAGGTGCGCTCGCCGGGCATTCCATGTTCATCGTGCACTCGACGCACACGCCGCTCGCACAGTGCGTCTTGCTCGGATCATCTCCGGCGCCCGGGCACTGCGTGTCGTCGGTGCACGCCGCCGCGCACAATCCATCGACACAGTACGGATCGCTCGACTCGCAGTCGCTCGACGAGGTCATGCACGTCTCGGCGATGCACTGGTTGCCGCGACAGACGAGCCCATCGCTGCACGTGCTGCCATCCGGAATGTCGTTAGCTGCACAGTCGGCGGTGTCGGTGCAGCAGCGGTCGGGGTTCGGCTTGGTGCATGCGACCAGGCCAAGGAGGCTCACGAGAATCACATTGCGCATGCCCATGTTCTCGACCACTCCCTCCAGCGGTTGCGCCCGCCATTGTACTGCGGAGTTACGACGACCAGGCGTGCGTATATGCGTCCATGAACGCCTTCGCGACCTTCTCGAGGTCTTCCTTCGGCGCGATCTTCGCGAGCGCTTCCTTCGTAGGTAGTGGGTCGTCGATGTAGGCCGCCATGACCGTCGCCTGGTTCACGCCGTCGTTGTAGTACAGGATGTACATGTCCGAGTACGCGCCGCCGCCCGAGGCTGGGTCACGGGCCATACCCAGCTGATAGGTGAAGATCATCGGCGCCCCTTCGAGGTCGGTCTTTCCCACCTCGAACACGGTGTCCTTCGCCTGCTGGAGCGCGGGGGCGAGGTTGCTCTTGAGCGAGGGCTTGTCCTTCCACTTCGCGAGATCCATCGGATCACACGTGCCCTTGCATGGCTCGATGATGATGATGGCGCGGAGCTTGGGAAAGGTCTGCGTCTCCTGGCGCTGTACGATGCGCTCGCCGTTGTTGAATGGCCGCAGATTGAAGCCGGGGAACTTCAGGGCGCCGAGCTTGTCGAAGATCGGCTTGTCGATCGGCTTCGTCGTCTTGAGGGGCGGCGTGCCGGTCTCCGGCGGAAGCGCGAGCTCGGCCGCGGTCGGCTGATGCGGCGCCGGCGCGCTGCCGGTCTCGGCGGCGGCTGGTTCTTCATGCGTCGGCTTGCCCTTGCAACCGACGGCCAAGACGCACAGGGCTACGAACACGCTGCGTGAGCTACTCACGATCTACTCCATGTCACACGAGACGAAGAAGGCCAGCGTTTGGCGCTGGCCTTCTTCTCTCTCTAACCAGCCACCACTTACCGCGCCTGGTGATACAGCGGTCGGTGCATGGTCACGATCCCGCGATCAAACGGCTTCACATTCTTCGGATCGACCTTCTTGCCGTCGAACGACGTGAAGCCGCCGCCCGTTGGGGTCATGCAGCCGAAGTATGCAGCACCGCGGCAGCCAGACTCCGCGGTGCATGGTCCGGTCGTGGTGGCAGTGGCGCTACCCCACCCGGCCGTCTTGATGTGGGTGGCGTCGTCGCACTCCGGTACGACCTCGTCGCTGCCGTTCAGCATGCCATCGCCGTTCGAGTCGTAGTAGTAGAAACTGTGGTTGAAACAGATACCGACGGTATCCGACCAATATGACTTCGTCCCTTGCGCCGTTCCATCGATGAACAGCATCCCGGTGCTGCCGTCCGCGGCAACCTCGTACGGCCATTGCGCCTCGCATTGATCCAAGTTCATGCCCGGCAACGCCTCCTGGAACTTGCCAAGGGCGTCCGTCGTTCCCGTCGGTGATCCGGCCAAGCAGCGGTGCGGGCTCGCGCCCGACAGGTTCGGGTCACCGGTGCCACCACAGGCGCCTGGGGAGCAGTCTGCGATCTGGCAGAACGCGACGCAGTTCCACAGCATCGAGCCCCCCATGTCGTCCTGCACGACCGGCGAATAACCGGGCGAGCACGTGTTCGAGAACGGGTCGCCGGCCGAATTGAGGCAAGGCACCGGGTTGTCCGAGCCTTGAGCCGAGCCACTGCACAGCGACCGGTGATAGAGTGACCGGTTGTGCGCGCGGTTGCAGGTGTAGCGCGAGCCATTGTCGGGGCACGTGAAGGTACTAGAGAGCATGATGCCGGCCGGGCACTGGATACCCCAACACCCTTCACCCTCGTCGTTCGGTCCGTTCGGCTGCTCGCAGTCCGAGCCCGCGGGGGCCGGACGCTGCGAACCGAACGAGTTGTCCGCGAGCGGGTCGCAGTAGCTATCGCACACGCCCGCGACTTCCATGCCCACCGGTCCGAAGATTCCCGAGTAGCCGTTGCAGGCGTAGTTGCCCTGGAGGCCGCTGCCGTTCGACGGGCAGAGCAGGCCCGAGCCCGAGCCCATGCCCGCGTCGTTCGAACCCGAGATGCCAGCCTTCGGGTCGCAGATCGTCTTGCAGATGCCGGGGCCGTCGTCGTTGCCCGAGCCGTCGTCGTGCGGCAAGCAGTACGCGCCGGCGACGCAGTCGTCGAAGCCGGGCATGCCGCCGGAGGGCGCGCTCTGCGAGCACGGGGCGCCGACCGCGAGCGTGCAGTTCGAGCCCGAGCACGGCACGCAGTCGACGTGACCGAGCGAAGCCGCACCGCCCGAACCCTTCTGGTCGATGACCCAGGTGCACTTCTCGTTCGCAGGGCAACCGGTGTTGTCGGGAGTCAGCGGGCAGCAGATCAGGCCCGCGCACGCACCGCCGCCGTCGACGCCTCCGTCCGCCATCACCATGATCTTCGTGCCGGAGCTCTTGTTGTTGCTACAGGCAAACAGCCCGGCGGCCAGTAGGGCGCCCATGGCAAGCTTCTTCATCTGCGCGACTCCATTCATCGGTGTGTCCCCGAAAGATGCGCGACCCTATCGATGTTGGAATCGAGGGTCAAGCGCATTTCGGGCCTCGATATAGCTACGCCGCCGCCATTTCCTCGACGATGATCTGGGTCACGTGCATCGGGCCGGCGCCCTAACATGACCTGCTCGCACCGAGGCGCGCGGTCGCAGACGAGAAACTCGTGCAGTTTCAGTGCGTGACCGTGATCGATCCCGGCGGCAACGTGCCCGGGCCCGGCCCGCGCGTCGCCTCGACGGTGATCGCCGTCGCCGTCGCGGCCAGCGCGGCGGCGCCCGCGATCACGTACCACCGCCCGTACCACGGCCGCCTGACATCGGCGCCGCCGGCGGCGAGCGCGATCTCCAGCGGCTGGTCGGGGGCGGCGATGCGCGCGACCGGCGCGCCGCCGGCGTCGCGGGCCTCGACGTAGTACTCGAGCACGTACGGCTTCTGCGCCGGGTCGGGCACGACGCGCACGCGCCAGCGGTTGTCGCCTCGCGGCGAGAGCGGCGTCGAACGATAGGCGAGCTCGCCGCGGCGCCGCGTCGCGATCACGAGATCGAGCACGTTGCCGCGCGTGACGCGAACCTCGAACTCGAGCGGCCTACCGGCGGTGCCTGCGGTGGGTGCGGCATGCTCGAGGTCGGCGCCCGCCGTCGGATCGAAGCCGGGCACGAGCTGCGCCTTCAGCTTGTCGAAGAAGCCGCGGATCTTCGGCGAGCCCGTCGTGTCGCGAAGCTGGTAGCCGGGATCGATGTCGAGGATGCGCTCGAACGTCGCGCGCGCCGCGCCCTCGTCGCCGCGGATGAACTCGGACAGCGCGATCAGCTCGAGCGCGCGCAGCCGCTGTGCGCGTGTCGCGCGCGCGTCGCGCGTGACCGGCGCGAGCGCCTGGATCGCGGCGGCGTACGACTGCGAGTCGTACAGCTTCTGGCCGCGCGCGAGGAACGTCTCGATCGCCTGCGCACCGGCGAGGTCGTCGGCGCGCGCCGGGATCGCGAGCAACGCGACGACGAGGATCAACGCGCGAGCCATTGCTCTCCTTGCGCGGTCGCGAACACCGCGTCGAGGATGCCGTCGCCGTCGAGATCGATCATGACGACGTCGGTCGACGCCGGCGCCGTCGCCTGCTCGGCGGCGAACGCGTCGGTCGGCTGGCCGCGCCACGTCGCGTTGCCGGCATCGGTCGCGACGACCGCGTCGACCTCGCACCCGTCGTCCCAGTTGCCGATCGCGATCGCGTGGATCGCCGGGGCCGGCTGCGGCAGGCGCACGAACGATTGATCCTCGAGCAGGCCGTCGCGATCGATGTAGAGGCGCATCGGCGCGCCGGTGATCGCCACCGACAGGTCGGGATCGAAGTCGCCGTCGACGTCGGCGAGCAGCAGGCGCTCGACCTGCAGCGGCACCGCGGGCACGGCCGCGTCGGCCGGCACGAAGCTGCCGGTGCCGCCCGGATCGCCGAGCCAGGCTTCGAGCGCGCCGCCGGCCTGGCCGACGACGAGGTCGGGGTTGCCATCGCCGTCGAGATCGCCGAGCGCGAGCGCGCTGGCGGCGGTGATGCGCCCGCCGCCCGACAGCGCGGCGGTGTCGATCGTGAAGTTGCCGCCGCCGTCGTTGCGCCACAGCGACAGCGTCGCCCCGGACGCGAGCACGACATCGACGTCGCCGTCGCCGTCGACGTCCGCCGCCGCGATCGCGGCGACCGCCGCGATCGCGGCGACCGCCGCGCTGCCGAGCGGTCCGACATCGGTGAACGTCTCGCCATCGCGGCGCCAGACTTCGGGTGGCGCGCCGTCGGTCGCGACGATCGCGTCGTCGTCGCAGTCGCCGTCGAGATCGGCGGCGATCAGCGCGACCGGGTTGCCCGCGGGCGGATCCGGCGCCGCGCGCGACGCGAGCGCACGGCCGTTCGCGTACAAGAGCTCGGCGCTGCCGGCGCCGACCGCGACGATCTCGGCGCCGCCCTGCCCTTCGCTCTCGGCGAGCAGCGCGCCCGGCGGCCCGGCCGGATCGCCGACGGCATGCGGCAGGGTCGGCGAGCCCGGCGTACATCGATCGAGGTCGAGCGTGACGTCGCCGTCGAAGTCGATCGGCGCGGACGCGAGCTGCACCGGCACGCCGCCGAGGTCGCCGCGCACCCACGCGAGCGCGGAGCTCGCGCCGCCCGGGTCGACGCGCAGCGACTGCGGCAGCACCGCGAGCTTGCCTTCGAGCCGGTACTCGCGCCCGAAGTGTCCGCCGCTCGCCGCGCGATCGGCGATGCCGACGCACATCGCGTCGAGCCCTTGCGGGATCGGTCGATCGCTGGCGATGTCGACCGTGACCGCGCCGTGGCATCCCGCGACCAGGATGCCGAGCAGGCCAAGTCGCATGTGCCGATCAGACCGCGCCGCGGCGTGCACCGTCAAGTCCGCGAGATGTCGGTGCGATCACGCCACGCAACCGTCGCCTGCCACGGCCGATACAGCCGGCATGAGCGAATCGATCTTCTCGGCCATCCCTTCTGGCGCGCGCCGGCCGCTGCGCCGCGCCGGCTCGGCATCGATCGAGTCCGCGCACACGATCGCGTCGTCGCACGATGCCTCGTTGCTCGCGATCCTCACCGCACCGTTGCGCCTCGGCGAGCCCGCGCAGGTCGGCTTCCTGCGCAAGGAGACCGAGCTGCGCGCGGCATTCGCGGCCCTCTCGGCCGCCGATTCGCGCGCGCTGCACGCTCGCCTCGCCAACCCGCGCCCCGATGACGCGCTGGCCGCGAAGTTCGCCGGGCTCGTCGTCGACCGCAAGCAGCGGCTGCTCGGGTTCCTGGCCGATGCGCGGCGGCGGGAGGCGATCGCCGCCGCGGCGGCGAACGCGAGGCGCTGAGCGATCGCGTGCGCCGAGGTTCCGCCGCGCGCGTCGAAGCCGACGCGGCCGGTCGGCTGGCCGCGTGGCACGTGCAGCGTGTACGCTCGTGCCGTGAAGGCCGAAGCCATCGCGCGGGCGCTGCAAGGCGCGAGCTCGCAGACGCTCGAACGCGAGCTGATGCGGGTCGCGCTCGAGGCGACCGGCACGCACCACGGCGCGCTGTTCTTGTGGGACCGCGCGGCGCGCCAGCTCGTGCTCGCGCACCACGTCGTGTCGGGCGTGACCGTCACGATCCCGTCGACCGCGGTCACGCGCGCCGGCGTCGCGCTGCACGTGTTCGAAGAAGCCGAGCCGTACCTGTGCCGCGACACCGCGCGCGATCCGCATTACACGCGCTACCTGCTCGACGTCGGATCGATCGCGGCCGCGCCGATCCGCTACCAGCGGCGCGTGATCGGCGTGATCACGGTGTCGGCGCGCGATGCCGGCGCGCTCGGCCGCGACGAGCTGCGCGCGCTCGTCGGGGTCGCGACGGCCGCGGGCTCGTTCGTCGGTCGCGCGCAGCTCGATCGCCAGAGCCGCGAAGCGACCGGCCGCCCGTTCCTCATCCTCGGGCTGTCGCCGGAGTGGCTCGCGGTCGAGCGCCGGATCGAGCTGGCGTCGCCGACCGACGCGCCGATCCTCGTGCGCGGCGAGAGCGGTACCGGCAAGGATCTGGTCGCGCGCGCGATCCACATGACGAGCCGGCGCGCCGACGGCCCGTACGTCACGGTCAACTGCGCCGCGATTCCGGAGACGCTGCTCGAGAGCATCCTGTTCGGCCACGTACGCGGCGCGTTCACCGGCGCGAGCTTCGAGAAGGTCGGCGAGTTTCGCAAAGCGAACGGCGGCACGCTGTTTCTCGACGAGGTCGGCGAGCTGCCGGTGATGCTCCAGGCCAAGGTGCTGCGCGCCGTCGAGCAAGGCGAGATCCAGCCGCTCGGCTCGAACGCGGCGCCCGAGCGCGTCGACGTCCGCCTGATCTGCGCGACCAACCGCCCGCTCGAACGCATGGTCGCCGAGCGCACGTTCCGCGACGACCTGTTCTACCGGCTCAGCGTGATGACGCTCGAGCTGCCGCCGCTGCGCCGCTACAAGGAGCAGCTCGAGGTCACCGCCTCGGTGTTCGTCGAGCTCGCCGCGGCGCGGCTCGGCAAGAAGGCGCCGCGTATCGGCGCCGACGCACTCGCGCTGCTGCGCGCGTACGACTATCCCGGCAACGTGCGCGAGCTGCGCAACGCGATCGAGCACGCGGTCATCCTGTGCACCGGCGACGAGCTGCGTCCCGAGGATCTGCCCGGCCCGTTTCACGCCGCGCGCGGCGCGCCACTCGCTGCAGCGCAGCCGGCCGAGGGCGACGCGCTCGCGTCGCTCGGCGAGATGCGCGAGCGCTGGCTCGCGCCGCTCGAGCGGCGCTACCTCGTCGAGGTGCTCGCCGCAAATGCCGGCAACGTGCGGCGCGCGGCCGAGCACGCCGGCGTCGATCCCGCGACGTTCTACCGGCTCTTGCGCCGGCGCGGCGTCACCGTGCGACGCCAGCCGCACGCCGAGCTTACAGGAGCTGGACCTGAGGGAGCAGCGCGATGACGGCGTCGCGGCCGCGCTCGGCGTCGTACTGCGACGCGTAGACCTGGCTCGTGCCGATCACCTGGCCGTTCGTCGCGACGAGGTCGAAGTAATAGCCGCCGCCCGACGCCGGCGACACGCGATACGACGCCGACGCGAGGCCGTTGTCCTCGACCGAGAACGTGCCGTTGAGCGCGGCGGCCTTGCTGCTGTAGCCCTGCGACTGCAGCACGATCTGATCGTTCGCGGCGTGCAGATCGAAGTAGTAGCGGCCATCGCTGCCCTCGAACACGTCGAAGCGCGCGCCGGTCGCCGTCTCCCAGTGCTGGAGGTACGCGCCGACCGCGGTCTCGGTCGCCGTGATGCCGGCCTTCGCGGCCGACGAGCTCGAGTAGGTCTCGCTCGTCGCGATGACGTCGTCGTTCGCCGCCTCGAGCACGAAGTAGCTCTGGTGGTTCGCGGCGACCAGCATCGCGTAGCGTCCCGGGTTGCCGCCGTTGTCGAGCACCGACAGCAGGCCGCCGAGCGCGTCGGTACGGCTCGAGTAGCCTTCCGAGACCACGAGCACCTGCCCGTTTCCAGCGCGCAGGTGGAAGTAGTACTGGTGCGAGCCGCCGTCTTGCCAGAGATCGAAGTGCGGCGTGCCGCCGACCTCCGAGGTGGTCGAGCTCGACGCCGGATCCGGATCCGAGTCGACCGCGCAGGCGATGAACGAGCAAGCAGCGAGAACAACCGAGGCGAAGCGAGAGATCGTCATGATGGCTCGCCGCGTCAGCAAGGACGACGCCAATGTCCCCGCCCCGCAACGTGCCGGGATCCCGTGGGCAGATCCCGGGCCAGATCGCACTCATACAGTCATATGTTGAATTGGTGCGACAAATGTCGCGTTAACGCCTACTCACCGGAGATCGGCTCGGTCGCGCGGCTCGGTATGATGCGAGAACGTGCCCGCCGAGGGTGGCATCCGCTTCGGCTCCTACGTGCTCCTGCGTCGGATCGCGCGCGGCGGCATGGCCGAGGTGTTCCTCGCGCAGCAGCGCGGGCTCGAGGGCTTCGATCGCCGCGTCGCGGTCAAGCGCATCCTGCCGCACCTGCTCGACTCGCCCGACTTCGTCCGCATGTTCCTCGGCGAGGCCAAGCTCGCCGCGCAGCTCACGCACCCGAACGTCGTGCACATCTACGACTTCGGCAAGGTCGAGAGCGACTACTTCATCGCGATGGAGTTCGTCGACGGCATTCACGCCGGTCAGGTGTTCAAGCGCGGCGAGACGGAAGGTGCCGACCGGCTGCCGGCGACGCTGGTCGCGCGCATCGGCGCCGACGCCGCGAACGCGCTCCATTACGCGCACGATCTCCGCGGCGCGAACGGAAAGCCGCTCGGCCTCGTGCACCGCGACGTGTCGCCCGCGAACATCATGATCTCGTTCGACGGCGTCGTGAAGCTGTGCGACTTCGGCATCGCGAAGGCGGCCGCGCTGTCCGACCAGCTCACCAACCCGGGCCAGGTCAAGGGCAAGTACGCGTACATGTCGCCCGAGCAGACGATCGGCGCGCAGCTCGACGGCCGCAGCGACGTGTTCTCGCTCGCGATCGTGCTGTGGGAGCTGCTCACCGGCCGCTTCATCGTGTCGCGCGGCGACGCGGTCGAGGCGATGCGCGCGATCCGCGACGGCCGGCTCGAGCCGCTCGCGAAGGCGGCGCCGAGCGTACCGCCCGCGCTCGCGCACGCGATCACGTCGGCGCTCGAAACCCAGCGCGACAAGCGCCCCACCGCGGCGCAGTTCGCCGAGTCGCTCGAGGCGTTCATCAAGAGCTCGCCCGAGCTCGGCAACGCGATGCAGCTCGCGGCGTGGATCCGCGCGCGGTTTCAGCGCGAGGGCACCGGGCAGGTGCCGGCGCTGACCGCGAGGCCCGACGCGGCGACGATGGCGGCGCCGGCCGGCACGGTCGCTTCGCCCGGGACGATCGCATCGCCCGGCACGGTGATCGCGTCGGGCACGCAAGGCCCGATCACGCCGCCGAAGGCCGCACCGAGCAAGCTCGCCGATCGCGTGCTCGAGGATCGCACGGGCAGCTTCGGCGGTGACCTCGACGACGAGACCGCCGTGACCGTGAAGCGCGCCGACCCGGTGTACGGCGATACGACCGAGGAGGATGCGTCGCGGCGCGCCGCCGACGAGGCGACGCTGCGCGAGCGCGCGAGCTGGCAGCCGCAACCCGGCGAGCGCAGCCTCGCGGTGACCACGCCGCGCGATCGGCCGATCACCGCCGGTCCGCCACCCGCGGCGCCGTTGCCGGCGTCGGGACCACGCCCCCGCATCACGCCCGGTCCGGGCGATCCGCGCCGCCGGCCGGGGACGGTCGCGCCGGCTGACCGCACGCGGCGGCGACGCATGCGCGCCGTGCTCGCGATCGTGGGCCTCGCCGGGCTCGCGCTCGCGTCGTTCGCGATCGCGCTCGCCGCGAGCGGCAGCGGGGGCGGAGCTCGCGCGCCGGCGGCGGCGGCGGATGCAGCACCCGCCGCGATCGTTCCCGCGCCCGTTCGCGACGCGGCGCCGATCGCGATCGCCGCACCGGCGGATGCGCCGCTCGTCGCGCCGCCGCCCGCGGTGCCGATGGCGTGGCTCGACGTCCGCACGACGCCGACCGGCGCGACGATCAAGCTCGGCGACCAGACGCGCGTCGCGCCCGCGCAGCTCTACATCCCGGCCGGGCACGTGACGGTCACCGCGCAGCTCGCCGGCTACGAGGACGAGGTGCGCGAGATCGATCTCGATCCGGAGGTGCACCACGAGATCGAGATCGCGTTCGGACGCAAGCAGCCGACGAAGGAGCCATCGCGGCCACACCCGCCGGCGCTCGGCAAGCTCACGGTGCGCACGACGCCGTACAGCGACGTCTACGAGGGCGGCAAGCTGATCGGCACGACGCCGTTCGCAGAGCGCGCGCTACCGGCCGGCAAGCACACGCTCGTGTTCAAGAACCCGCAACACGGGACGATCGAGAAGAAGATCACGATCAGCGCGGGCGTCGAGACGCGCCTCAGCTTCGCGCTGCCCTGAGGTCTCCGATCAGGTCTCGAGCCCCGTCGCCCAGCTGTACTTCGGCTTCGTGTTGAAGTGATGAGTCGCGTTGATCACGCGCACCGTTCCCGACTTCGAGCGCATCACGATCGACTCGGTCTTCGCGCCGCCGCCGAAGAAGCGCACGCCGTCGAGCAGGTAGCCCTTGGTCACGCCGGTGGCGGCGAACATCACGTGGCCGGCCGCGAGATCGTCGGTCGCGTAGATGAAGTCCTCGTCGCGCACGCCCATCTTCTTGGCGCGAGCGCGCTCCTCGTCGTTGCGGAAGCGCAGGCGGCCCTGCAGCTCGCCGCCGACGCACTTCAAGGCCGCGGCCGCGATCACGCCCTCGGGCGCACCGCCGGTGCCGAACAGCACGTCGATGCCGGAGTCCGGGTTCGCGGTCATCACCGCGCCCGAGACATCGCCATCGCCGATCAAGCGGATGCGCGCGCCCGCCTGGCGCACCTCGGCGACGAGGTCCTTGTGGCGGTCGCGGTCGAGGATCACCGCGGTGACGTCCTCGACCTTCTTGCCCTTGGCCTTCGCGATCGCGCGCAGGTTCCACGTCGGTGATTCGCGCAGATCGATCACGCCGCGCGCCTCCGGGCCGACCGCGATCTTCTGCATGTACGTGTCGGGCGCGTTCAGGAACTGACCGTCGTCGGCGATCGCGATCACGCTGATCGCGTCGGGCGCGCCGGTCGCGCACAGGTTCGTGCCCTCGAGCGGATCGACCGCGATGTCGACCTTCGGCGAATCCTGGGCCTGGCCGTCGGCGTGCCAGCCGGCGCCGACGGTCTCGCCGATGAACAGCATCGGCGCTTCGTCGCGCTCGCCTTCGCCGATCACGACCGTGCCGCGGATGTCGATCGCGTCGAACGCGCGCCGCATCGCCTCCACCGCGACGTGATCGGCGAGCTTGCGATCGCCCTTGCCCATCAGGCGCGCCGATGCCATCGCCGCGGCTTCGGTGATGCGAACGACTTCGAGCGCGAGGTTGCGATCCTGCATGCCCAGCTTGTACCACCGGGATGCGGTAGGTTGCAGCCGTGCGTTTGCGCGCGCTCGTCCTCGTCGCCGCTCTCGGCTGCAACAAGCCGAAGACGCACGGGCCTTACCTCGACGACCAGCTGATCGCGAAGATCGAGTACTTCGCGCCCGAGTGCAATCGCCCGCTCGGCCCCAAGGCGGTCGACGGCGTGGCCTGCAGCGGCGACGGCGTGCGCGTGAACCTCCGCACCGAGGACGAACGCGTCGTCATCTTCCGGATGGCGGTCGACGCGCCGGACGCCGCGCAGGCGTTCCGGCGCGCGAAGCCGCTGCTCCGCGCGCTCGTGTTCGACAGCGACGCGCTCGAGGTCTGCGAGAAGCACCTCGGCGACGTCGAGATCGCCGCGCACTGGGCTTCCGGGCACATTCGCGTCGAGACCGGCCAGCTCGTGCCCGGCAGCGCGCACGTGCTGCCGATCTGGCAGGTCGAGCTCGACTGGTAGCTATCCCCGCGCGCCGGCAGAGCCGGGGCGCGCGATCAGCTCGCGCATGAACGCCGGCATCACCCGGGGGCGGCCGTCGGCGATGCCGACCACGGCGTGGCGCGTGAAACCTTCGGCGAGCAAGTCTTCGCCGCGGCGCACCGCGTACACGAAGCGAAACGAGGCCGCGCGGACCTCGGTGATGTCGACGTCGATCGCGAGCAGATCCTCGTAGCGCGCCGGCTTCTTGTACGCGCAGTGCGCTTCGATCACCGGCAGCGCGACGCCGGCTGCCTCGATGTCGCGGTAGCTGCGGCCGAGCGCGCGCCAGTAGTCGGCGCGCGCGCTCTCGAAGTAGCGCAGGTAGTTCGCGTAATAGACGACGCCCATCTGGTCGGTGTCGCCGAAGATGACGCGGATCTCGTGCTTCATCATCATCCCGCGATCCTCAACACGCGCGCCGGCTCGCGCACGATCGGCAGGTGATCGATCTCGGCGAGCGCGCCGCGCAGATCGCCCTCGCGCGCCTCGTGCGTGAGCACGACGACCCACACCGGATCGCCCGCCTCCTGCACGACCTGCGCGATCGAGACGCGGTGCGCGCCGAGGATCGTCATCAGCTGACCGAGCACGCCCGGCTGATCGACGACGCCGAAGCGCAGGTAGTAGCGCGATCGCACGTCCTCGATCGGCAGCAGGCGCCGCACGACGATCGGTCGCGGCTTGCGCGCCGCGACGTGCGCGAGGATGTTGCGCGCGATCTCGATCATGTCGCTGACGACCGACATCGCGGTCGGCAGCATGCCGGCGCCGGCGCCGTAGTACAGCGACGGCCCGAGCGCGTAGCTCTGCACGTACACCGCGTTCGTCGCGCCGGCGACGTCGGCGAGCAGCCAGTCCGCGGGCACGAGCGCGGGATGCACGCGCGCTTCGATCGCGTCGCCGTGTGCGCGCGCGATCGCGAGCGGCTTGACGACGTAGCCGAACCTTTCCGCGTACGCGAGATCGATCGGCGCGACGCGGTCGATGCCCTCGGTCGGGATCGCGGCGACATCGACGGTCGTGCCGAAGCACAGCGACGCGAGGATCGCGAGCTTGTGCGCGGCATCGCCGCCGCCGATGTCGAGCGCCGGATCGGCCTCGGCGTAGCCGAGCGCCTGCGCCTCGGCGAGGATGTCGGCGAACGGCCGGCGCGTCGCGCGCATCGTCGACAGGATGTAGTTCGACGTGCCGTTGACGATGCCCCACAGCGCCTCGACGCGATCGCTCGCGAGGCCCTCGCGCAAGACGCGGATGATCGGGATGCCGCCGCACACCGCCGCTTCGTAATAGACGTCGACGCCGGCGGCCTCGGCCGCGGCGAACACGTCGGCGCCGTGCTCGGCGAGCAGCGCCTTGTTCGCGGTCACGACGTGCTTGCCGTGCGCGATTGCCGCGAGCACGGCGCGCTTGGCGTCGGTCGTGCCGCCGATCAGCTCGCACACGATGTCGACATCGTCGCGCGCGATCGCGCGCTCGACATCGGTCGCGAGCAGCCCGCGATCGACCGCGACGACGCGGTTGGACTTGTCCGGATCGCGGACGACGACCGCGCGCACGTCGAGCCGCGCGCCGAGCCGCGCCTCGATCGCCTCGGCGTTGTCGGCGAGCAGCTTGACGACGCCGCCGCCGACGTTGCCGAGGCCGAGCAAGGCGACTCCGATCGTCTTGGTCACGGGCGCGTCATCGCTTGTACGAGTAATGCTCGGCGACGATCTTCCAGCCGTCGCCGTCCTTGCGCAGCACGAGCGTGAGCGCGCCGTTCTCGGTGACCGTGGTGACGCCGTCGCCGATCTCGCGCGTCATCGTCGCGGCCACGCTCGCGGCGGTGGGCGCGAGCGCGCTGACCGCGACGTCCTTCAGCCGGACGTGGATGTCCTTCGCGTGCGTCAGCCGATCTTGCAGCAGCGGGCCGATCGTCTTCCAGCCGATCAGCGGCAGGCCGTCTTGCACGAGCACGAGGTCGGGCTCCTGCGCGTACAGCTTGGCCAGCGCGTCGAAGCTGCGCACCTCGTACGCCTGCCGCCAGCTCTCGACGGTGGCGCGGCCGGCCGCGGCGACATCGACCGGCGTCGCGGGCGCGGCCGGCGCGGCCGGCGCGGGTGCGCCATGCTGACACGCGAGCAAGCACGCCGCGGCGAGCGCGCACACGAGCAACCTGCCCATAGCGGCGTACATAGCACGGCGCTACGTTGCAAACATGAAGCTGTACCATCACGCGCGCATCGAGACCTATCCGAACGATGCGCAGCAAGCGTGGCTCGCGATCGTGCTCGGCGGCGTGATGGCGCTCGTCGTGAGCGGCATCATCGTGATCGCCGTGCTGTCGACGCGCGCCTGACTCGATCGGTTGACAACGGCGCGCGCCCGCGGTCGGATCGACGAGAGTGAACGCCGACCCGAAAACGGTCACGGCGCTGCTGCGCGACTGGCGGCACGGCGATCGAGCGGCGCTCGATCAGCTCGTGCCGATCGTCTACGCCGAGCTGCGCAAGCTCGCGGCCAGCTTCATGCGCGGCGAGCGGCCCGGGCACACGTTCCGGCCGACCGATCTGGTCTCGGAGGCGTATCTGCGCCTGCTCGGCGCGGCCCCGAGCGACCTCACCGATCGCGCGCACTTCTTCGCGATCGCGGGTCGCACGATGCGGCAGATCCTCGTCGATCATGCGCGGTGGCGCACGCGCGACAAGCGCGGTGGCGGCGAGCGCCCGATCACGCTCGACGCCGACGTGCCGGCCACCGAGCGGCCGGAGGCGCTGGTCGCGCTCGACGACGCGCTGGTCGCGCTCGAAGCGTTCGACGCGCGCAAGGCCAAGATCGTCGAGCTGTCGTACTTCGGCGGACTCACCCAGGCCGAGATCGCGACCGTGCTCGACGTTCACGTCAACACGGTCGCGCGCGATCTGCGGCTCGCCGAGGCCTGGATCCACGGCCGCATCCGCGGCACGACGTGACGCCCGAGCGCTGGAATCGCGTCGAGGAGATGTTCGAGGCCGCGCTCGCGCTCGCCGCCGACGAGCGCGACGCATTCCTCGATCGCTCGTGCGATGGCGATCGCGAGCTGCGCGACGAGGTGGCCGCGCTCCTGCGCGACGCCGGTGACGCGCGCGCCGAGCTCCAGCACGCGGTCGCCGCCGAGATCGGGCTCATCGGCGGAGAGCTTGCCGCGACGAAGGTCGGCCAGCGCGCCGGGCCGTATCGCATCGTCGAGCTCGTCGCCGAGGGCGGCATGGGCGAGGTGTTTCTCGCCGAGCGCGCCGACGCCGAGTTCGAGCGCAAGGTCGCGATCAAGTTCCTGCAACGCGGCTACGCCAGCGCCGACGCGATCGCGCGCCTGCGCGACGAGCGCCAGATCCTCGCCGCGCTCGACCACCCGAACATCGTGCGGCTGATCGACGGCGGCACCACCGACGACGGCCTGCCGTTCCTCGTGATGGACTACATCGAGGGCACGCCGCTCACGCGCTACGCGCGCGCGAACGAGCTGAGCGTGCGTGCGCGCGTCGAGCTGTTCGTCGAGGTGTGCGCGGCCGTGCAGTACGCGCACCAGAAGCTGGTCGTGCACCGCGATCTCAAGCCGAGCAACATCCTCGTCGGCGCCGACGGCCACCCGCGCCTGCTCGACTTCGGCATCGCGAAGCTCATCGATCCGATCGCGAACCGCTCGCGCGAGGCCAAGACCGGCACCGGCGTCGCGCTGCTCACGCCCGAGTACGCGAGCCCCGAGCGAGCGCGCGGCGAGCCGGTCACGGTCGCGACCGACGTCTACTCGCTCGGCGCGGTCCTGTACGAGCTGCTCGCCGACAAGCCCGCGCTGCCGGCGACCGCCGGCGGCCTCGAGCTCCTGCGTCTCATCTGCGAGGTCGATCCGCCGCGGCCGAGCACGCAGTGCCCGCCCGAGCGCCGCTCCGCGATCGCCGGCGATCTCGACAACATCATCGCGAAGGCGCTGCACAAGCAGCCCGAGAAGCGCTACGCGTCGGTCGCGCAGCTCGCCGACGATCTCGAGCGCCACCTGAGCGGCCGGCCGGTCGTCGCGCGCACGGCGACGCTCGCGTATCGCGCCGGCAAGCTCGTGCGCCGGCACTGGGGCAAGATCGCGCTCGCGGCGATCGCGACCGCCGCGCTCGCCGGCGCGACCGCGGTGTCGCTCGTGCAGGCGCGGCGCGCCAGCGCCGAGGCCGCGCGCGCCGAGCGCCGCTTCGACGAGGTGCGGGCGATCGCGCACTCGCTGTTGTTCGAGCTCGATCCGAAGCTGCGCGACATCAGTGGCACGACGGGCGCGCGCGCGCTCGTCGTGCAGCGCGCGCTCGAATATCTCGACCGCCTCGCGTCCGAGTCGAGCGGCGACGACGCGCTCGCGCTCGAGGTCGCCCAGGCGTACATGCGCGTCGGCGACATCCAGGGCAACCTGTACGAGCCGAACCTCGGCAAGCCCGAGGACGCGCTCGCGAGCTACGCCAAGGCCCGCGCGATCCTCGCGCGGCTGCCCGATACCGTCGCGCGGCGGCAAGCGACGGCCGCGGCGAGCTTCGGCGCCGCATTCCTCGAGCAGGTGCTCGGCCGCTACCAGATCGAGGCCGACGACCTGCGCGACGCGTTCGCGGCCGTCGACACGATCCCGCCCGACGAGCTCGATCGCCCGCTCGTCGCGCGCGGCTACTCGTGCCTCGTCCAGCGCGACATCGACCTCGCGGACCTCGCCACGGGCGAGCGCGACGCGGCCGCGATGCTCGCTTACGTCGACGGCTGGCGCGCGCGCGATACCAGCCCGATCGCGCGCTACTGGTTCGCGATCGCCGAGAACACGGTCGGGCGCGTGCGGATGTGGATCGCCGATCCCGACGGCGCGATCGCGGCGGACCACGTCGCGCTCGCCGAGCTCGACAAGCTCTCGACCGAATTCCCCGACGACGTGCGGTACACGCGCGAGCGCGCGCTGATGCACTGGCTGCTCGCGACCGCGACCGGCGGCGTCGGCGACAACTGGGACTGGAGCGCGGCCACCGGCGATCGCGACGCGGCCGAGCGCGACGCGCGCGCGGCGGTCGACATCGCGCATCAGATCACCGCACGCGATCCGAACGACGCGCGCGCCCTCGACGACGAGGCGACGATGACCGAGACGCTCGCGGCGATCGTCGCCGAGCGCTCGCCCGCCGACGGCCTGCCGCTGTTCGAGCGGTCGCTCGCGCTGTGGCGAGCCCTACCGGAGTCGGAGCGCACGAGCCATTACGCGGTCATCCTCGAGTTCTTCGCGCACTGCGCGATCGCCGAGCCGCTCGCGCGCATTGGCCGCGGCGGCGATGCGATCGCGCGCAACGACGAAGGCTACGCCCTGCTCGAACGCCAGGCCTCCGAGTCGACGATCGAGGAGCGCGCGAACTGCCTGTACCACCGCGCGCGCGCCCAGCACGCGGCCGGCGCGAACGACGACGCGCTGGCGACGATCGGCACGGTGATCGAGCTGCTCGCACCCGACATCGCCGCGCACTCGCTGAAGGTGAGCCGGTACATCGGCCTCGCGCGCACGCTCGAGCTGCGCGCCGAGCTCGCGCCGGAGGTCGCGTGTGCCGCGCGCACGCAGGCGGTCGCGGCGTGGCGCGCGTGGCCGGGGCGCGAGACCTCGTTCCTCACGCGCGTCCGCGACGCGGCCGAAGCCGCCGCCCGCGGCTGCAAGCCGTGAGGATCCGTCGCGATCTCGCGGACCTGCGCCGTGGTGGATTTCGCGCGCGAAGAGCGCCTTGTGTGCATGAGGAATCTCGCAGTGGCGACGTCGTCGCAACCGGTGAGGAGGTCGTCGTGGGGACGAACGTGGCCGCCGCGGGTGATCTCCGATCACGCAGCCGACGGCCGCGGCACGCTGCGCGCGCTGCGCGAGGCCGTCGCGAGCGGCGCCGACGCGGTCGCGCTCGATGTCATGCGCTGCGGCTCGGGCGATCTCGTGATCTTCCACGAGCACACGCTCGCGAAGTTCGGCGGCCGCCACTGGGAAGACGTGTCGCGCACGCCGCTGCCGGCGCTGCGCGAGCTCGACCTCGGCGGCGGCGAGCGCGTCCCGCTGCTAGTCGACGGGCTCGCGGCGGTGCCGCCGACCGTGCTCGTCGACCTGCGGCTGCGGCCAGCACCCAGCGACGACGATCGCCAGCGCACCGAGCTCGCGACCACCGCTGCGGCGATCGCCGCGAAGACGCGCGGTGCCGAGAACGTCATGTTCGGCGCCGCCGACGGCCAGGCGCTCGCGTCGTTCCCGGCGAACGTCCCGACCGCGCTGCTCGTCCACGGCCTGCCGAAATGGGTCGTGCGGCCGCCGACCCATCCGCCCCGCGCGGTCGAGCTCGAGCTCCCGCACTGCGATCGCGCCGCGGTCCGCCAATGGCATTCGCGTGGCATCGCGGTGCACCTCGGGCCCGCCACCACGAAGAGCCAGCTCGTGCTTGCCTGGTCGCTGCACGTCGATGGCGTGATCACGACCGATCCGGCGGCGGCGCGGCAGACGATCGACCAGCTGCTGCGCGTCGCGCCCTGACGGGAGCGGCGACGATCCGCGCGCTCTCGTGGTACACGACGCGCATGACCGAGATCGTCTGGCTCCACGCTCGCGAAGTCCTCGATTCCCGCGGTAACCCGACCGTCGAAGCGGAGATCGGGCTCGACGGTGGCGCGCTCGGCCGCGCGATCGTGCCCTCCGGCGCGTCGACCGGCGAGCACGAGGCACTCGAGCTGCGCGACGGCGATCCCAAGCGCTACCTCGGCAAGGGCGTCGTGAAGGCGGTCGATCACGTGCGCGACGTGATCGCGCCGACCGTGATCGGCATGGACGCGAGCGATCAGGCCGGCGTCGACGCCGCGCTGATCCAGCTCGACGGCACGCCGCTCAAGTCGCACCTCGGCGCGAACGCGATCCTCGCGGTGTCGATGGCGGTCGCACGCGCGGCGGCCACGGCGCACGACCTGCCGCTGTACCGCTATCTCGGCGGCGCGGGCGCGACCGTGCTGCCGGTGCCGCTGATGAACATCATCAACGGCGGCGCACACGCCGACAACAACCTCGACATCCAGGAGTTCATGATCGCGCCCGCCGGCTTCGAGCGCTTCGAGGATGCGCTGCGCGCCGGCGTCGAGACGTTCCATCACTTGAAGAAGCTGCTGTCGTCACGCGGCAAGGCGACGAACGTCGGCGACGAAGGCGGCTTCGCGCCGAGCCTCGACTCCGCCGACGACGCGCTCGCGATCATCCTCGAGGCGATCGGCAAGGCCGGCTACGAGCCCGGCAAGCAGATCTTGCTCGCGCTCGACGTCGCCGCGAGCGAGCTCTACGACAAGCAGAAGAAGGGTTACACCTACGGCGGCAAGGCGAAGAAGGCCGAGGATCTGATCGAGATGTACGCGGGCTGGGCCGCGAAGTATCCGATCGTGTCGATCGAGGACGGCCTCGCCGAGGACGACTGGGACGGCTGGAAGGCGCTGACCGAGCGGCTCGACGGCAAGGTGCAGATCGTCGGCGACGACATCTTCGTGACGCAGATCCCGCGCCTGCGCCGCGGACTCGAGGGCGGCATCGCGAACTCGATCCTCGTCAAGCTCAACCAGGTCGGCTCGGTGAGCGAGACGCTCGATTGCGTGCGCACCGCGCAGCATCACGGCTACACCGCGATCATCTCGCACCGCTCCGGTGAGACCGAGGACGCGTTCATCGCCGACCTCGCGGTGGCGACATGCGCGGGGCAGATCAAGACCGGCTCGGCGTCTCGCAGCGATCGGATCGCGAAGTACAACCAGCTCCTGCGCATCGCCGATCAGCTCGGCGACGAAGCGCGGTTCGCCGGCGCCGGCGTGTTCCGGAAGTAGAGCGCCGGATACAGCGCGAGCATCCCGTACGGGAAGTTG
>DATJXL010000036.1:0-2839 GCA_035500135.1 Kofleriaceae bacterium | reverse complement strand
CGTGCGGGCGAGGTCACGTCGGCGCTCGCGGCCGTGCATCGCTAGCTGGCAGCCCGGCGGTGGATCGCGCTATTCTCGAAGCTGGGTGTCGTCTCGCCTCGGGCTCGTCGTCGTCTGCGTCGCGCTGCCAGCGCTCGCGCTGGCCAAGCCCAAGGTCGCGATCGAGGCGCTCGACGGCGACAACGACGGCGCGATCACCGCGGTCGTGGTCGAGCAGGCCGAGCACCACGCGAAGGTCACCGGCCCGAAGGTCGTCGCGAAGAAGGCCGACGAGCTGAACATCTCCGATGCCGAGACACCGAAGGCGCTGAAGAAGCTGCGCATCAAGCTCGGCGTCGACATGATCATTCACGGCAAGGTCGATCGCACCGGCGGCAAGAAGGTGCTCGTGATCACGGTGTCGGGGCGCGGCAAGTCGTCGACGTTCGAGGTGCCGTACAAGCTCGCGACCGCGAAGAAGTTCCACAAGGAGCTCGACGAGGAGCTCGAGAAGCGCATCGATCCCGACGCCGAGAAAGAAGCGCAGGAAGAAGACGAGGACGAGGCCGCGGCGCGCGAGAAGGAGCGCGCCGACAAGGAGCGCGCCGACAAGGAGCGCGCCGACCGCGACAAGGAGCGCGCCGACAAGGAGCGCGCCGACCGCGACCGGGAGCGCGCCGACAAGGACCGCACCGACAAGGAGCGCGAGCACAAGTCGCACAGCTCGCACACGCGCACCGCTTCGAAGGACGAGCCCGACGAAGAAGTGACCGAGGAGAGCGATCACCCCAAGAAGAAGCACCACCACCACCTCGAGGAGCGCGACCTCGTGACGCAGGGCGCGGTGTGGCTCGACGGCGGAGGCGCCGGCTTGCACCGCACGTTGCAGTACAAGGTCCAGACGGCCGGCGCGGCGCCGCCGCCGGTCGGCACCGGGTCGGTGTCGGGCGTGCTCGAAGGCGAGATCTATCCGTGGTCGTTCGATCACCTGCGGGGCGGCTTCCTCAACAGCGTCGGCTTCTTCGGCTCGGCGCAGCGCACGGTCGGGCTGTCGATCAACGTGCCCGGCACGTCGGATTCGGCGCCGATCAACGAAGGCGCGTACCAGCTCGGCATCCGCTACCGCTTCACGTTCGGCCGCTCGTCGCTCGCGATCGGCGCGAGCTACTGGGAGCGCCACTTCATCGCCAACCGCGGGTCGCTGCCGGCCGGCACGACCCTCGACATGCCGGATGTCGCCTACAGCGCGGTCGCGCCGGGCGCGATCGTGAAGATCGCGGCAGCGCCGAAGGTCGGCGTGATGCTCGCGGCCGACGTCCCGCTCGTGCTCAGCGCCGGCGAGATCACGTCGACGATGGAGCTGCAGCAGGCGAAGGTCATCGCGTTCGCGATCGAAGGCGGCGTCGATATCGCGTTCGCGCAGAACTACGGCCTGCGCCTCGCCGCGCTGTTCGACCAGGAGATGCTGTCGTTCGACGCGCCGCAGCGCAGCGTGACCGCGGCGACCGACCGCACGATGGGCGTCATCGCGAGCTTCGCGCTCATCTACTAGCGTTGCCGAGAGCGCACGGTGGTGCACGCCGTGCGGGAACGCTCGCTGGACTTGTGCGTCCCTCCCGGTAGGTTCGTAGTATGGGCGATCCGATCGCCGAGGTTCTCCGCCGTGAAGCCGCGATCATCGCGCGGCGGTGGCGTGACGAGCTCGGCCCGGAGTCGGCGATCGCCGACCAAGCTCCCGAGCTGCTCGCGGCCCTCGCGGATTCACTCGACGGCGATCCGCGGCGGGTCGAACGTGCGTTCGGATCGCTCGTGGAGCGGCCGGCACTCGAACGCCTCGGCTACGGCATCGGGCTCGAGACGCTGACCCGCGAGACCGGCCAGCTGCGGGTCGCGGTGATGCGCGAGCTGCTGGGGCTGCCGCCTACGCGCGAGCTGTGCGAGTCGCTCGCGCGCCTGCACGAGGCGCTCGATCGCGGCATGACCGAGGCCGTGCGCCGCTACGCCGCGCGCCGCGAAGAGGTCCGCGACCTGTTCATCGGCATCCTCGGCCACGATCTGCGCGATCCGTTGACGAGCATCCGCATCACCGCGCGCATCCTCGCGCAGGACCCGCTGACGCGCGGTCACGCCGAGCGCATCGATCAAGCGTGCGCGCGCATGCAGCGGCTCGTCGACGACGTGCTCGACTTCGCGCGCGGTCACCTCGGCGGCGGGATCCCGGCGATGCCCGTGGCCGCGGACATGGGTGCGCTGTGCCGGGCCGCCGCCGACGAGCTCGCCGCCGCCAACCCGCGCCGCCCGATCACGGTCGAGCTCTACGGCGATCTGCGCGGCGAATTCGATCGCGATCGCGTCGTGCAGGCGCTCGCGAATCTGCTGTCCAATGCGGTGCATCACGGAACCGGCCCGATCGAGCTCGTCGCGCGTGGCGGGCCGCACGCGATCGTGACCGAGGTGACGAGCCATGGCCCGCCGATCCCGCGCGCCGTGCTCGCGCGCATCTTCGATCCGTTCGCGCACGCGCCGAGCCTCACCGGCTCGAGCGCCGGCCTCGGGCTCGGCCTGTACATCGTCGAGCAGATCGTGCTCGCGCACCGCGCCACGATCGACGTGCGCTCCGCCGGCGACGCGACGACGTTCTCGATCCGCTGGCCGCGCTCGCATGCCGTGCAGCGGCGGGCGAGCTAGTCGCCGCCTCTAGTGATTCGTCACATTCCGGCTGGCTACTCCGCGCAGAACGCGCGGCCGCGCCGTGGATCCTGTGGCCAGCGCCGACCGTCGACACTCGTGAGATGCGCTGCCCACAGGCTCCACCGCGCCGGACGAGAGCGCGTACGCTCCGATCGGAGTTAGATCGGGG
>DATJXL010000035.1:0-18671 GCA_035500135.1 Kofleriaceae bacterium | reverse complement strand
TCCGGCGCGGTTCGCCGCCGAGGTATTCCGCAAGGCCCTGGCCGAGCGCGGCGTCAAGATCACCAAGCGCGCGCTCGGCGGCGCCCCCGTGCCGCCGGCCGCCAAGCTGCTCGCCGCGCACGACAGCGCGCCGCTCGCGCTCGTGGTGCGCGAGATGAACAAGCTCAGCGACAACTACGTCGCCGAGACCGTGCTGAAGACGCTCGGCGCCGAGACCCGCGCCACGCCCGGGCCGGGCACGTGGGCCGATGGCCTCGCCGCGGTGCGCGCGGCGCTCGCCAAGCTCGGCCTGCCGCCGACGTATCGCTACGAGAACGGCTCGGGCCTGTACGGCTCGACCGAGATCAGCGCGCGCCTGCTCGTCGCGCTCCTGCGCGCGGGGCACGCCGATTTCCGGATCGGGCCCGATCTCGTCGCATCGCTCCCGGTCGGCGGCCAGGACGGCACGCTCGCGAAGCGCTGGCACGGCCGCGCCGCCGCCGGCCGCGTGCGCGCGAAGACCGGCACGCTCGATCAGGTCGTCACGCTCGCCGGCTTCGTCGGCGTCGACGGCGATCACCTGCTCGCGTTCGCGATCCTCGCGAACGACATCCCGGCCGGCCAGCGCGGCCCCGTGCGCGCGATGGCCGACGACATGGTCGACGCCATGGTCGCGTACCTAGAAGCCGCGCACTGAGCGTGGTAACAAGACGCCACCAAAGGAGTCACCAGATGGCCGAGCTCAAGGGCAGCAAGACGCACACGAACCTCAAGGAAGCGTTCGCCGGCGAGTCGCAGGCGAACCGCCGTTACCTCTACTTCGCCAAGGTCGCCGACGTCGAGGGTCACCCCGACCTCGCGGGCCTGTTCCGCGACACCGCGGAGGGCGAGACCGGCCACGCGCACGGCCACCTCGATTACCTGAAGCGCGTCGGCGATCCGGCCACCGGCGAGCCGCTCGGCGACACCGCGAAGAACTTGAAGGCGTCGATCGCGGGCGAGACCTACGAGTACACGCAGATGTACCCGGGCTTCGCGAAGACCGCGCGCGAAGAGGGCTTCACCGAGATCGCCGAGTGGTTCGAGACCCTCGCGCGCGCCGAGCGTTCGCACGCCGGCCGCTTCCAGAAGGGCCTCGACTCGCTCAACACGAAGTAGCGATGGCGAACCTGGTGCGACCGATCACGCGCCGGGACATCAAGGGCCCGGCGCTGTACGCGCCGATCCGCGACGATTATCGCAACCGCATCATCGAGCTGAAGAAGCCGCGGCGCGTGATCGTCGGCGATCGCGTCGAGATCGTGTTCGACAACCGGCTCACGCTGACGTACCAGATCGAGGAGATCTGCCGGCTCGAGAACCTCGACGAGCCCGCGCTCGCGGCGGAGATCGAATCGACGAACCAGCTGATGCCGACGGCGGACTCGCTCGCGGCGACGCTGTTCATCCCGCTACCGCCCGAAGAAGACGCGCGGGTCGCGCTGCGCGCGCTGGTCGGGCTCGACGAGCACGTGCTGATTCACATCGGCTCGCACGCGATCCGCGCGGCATCGGAGCCCGGGCGCTCGACCGACGAGAAGATCTCGGCGGTGCAGTACCTGCGGTTCCCGCTTAGCGCCGACGCGAAGGCCGCGCTGCGCACGCCGGGCACGCCGGTCGCCGTCGAGATCGACCATCCCGCGTATCGCCACCGCGTCGCGTGCACGGAGGAGCTGCGCGCGTCCCTGGCGGCGGATTATGATCCGTAGCGTGAGACCGTCGCTCGTCGTCATCGCGCTCGCCGCCGCGTGCGGCGGCTCCCAGAAACAGGTCGAACGCGAGCAGGAGCCGTTCGCGTGCAAGGACCGCTCGGCGTCGTACATGGTCGCGAAGGACATCAGCGGCGACGAGCGCGGCGTCCTGCTCGACTGCGCCGACGCCGGGCCGCGCATCAAGCGCTGGAAGACCGCGCACGACGGCACGCACGTCGAGGACGCGCACAACATCACGCCCGGCGAGTTCGAGAAGACGTGGCGCGAGGTCGACGGCACCGGCTGGCCGAACCTGCGCGACTGCGCGAACGGCACGCTCGGCAAGAGCGACCCGGTCTACCAGTTCGACATCCACGACGACCAGAACAAGTCGTCGTTCACGTGCCAGACGCGCGAAGTCCCCTACCCGTACTTCGACATCACCAACGCGCTCGATCTCGCCGCGAACCAGGGCCGCGGCCAGCTCGGCGATGACGAGCCGGCCGACGCGAAGGCGCTCGACAAGAAGGACAAGCAGAAATGACCATGCCGCTCGCCGGAACGACGGCAGTCGTGACCGGCGCGAGCCGCGGGATCGGCCGCGCGATCGCGGTGCG
This sequence comes from Kofleriaceae bacterium, assembly GCA_035500135.1. GTDB lineage: Bacteria > Myxococcota_A > Polyangia > Haliangiales > Haliangiaceae > JABFXX01. The sequence goes on along the minus strand of DATJXL010000035.1, from coordinate 16,345 downwards.
GCTCGCCGAGGCCGGCGCCGAGGTCGCGCTGTGGGCGCGCGATTCGATCACGCTACGCTCGGTGGCGTCCGAGATCGCGGCGCAGCGCGGCAAGGCGCGCGCGATCGTGGTCGATGTCACCGACTCCGAGGCGGTCGATCGCGCCGCGCAGCTCGTGCGCGCGACGATGCCGCCGTTGCGCGTGCTCGTGAACAACGCCGGTGCCGTGCTGCGCAAGCCGACCGAATCGGTCACCGACGACGAATGGCGCCGCATCATGGCGGTGAACCTCGACGGCACGTTCTTCGTGACGCGCACGTTCTTGCCGGAGCTCGAGCACAACGCCGGGCGCGTGATCAACATCGCGTCGATCGCGGGCCGGGAAGGCACCTCGATGCTCGCGGCCTACTGCGCCGCCAAGCACGGCGTCGTCGGGCTGACCCGGGCGCTTGCGGAGGAGCTGCGCGCTGCTAAGGTCTCCGTGAATGCCGTCTGCCCGGGTAGCGTCGACACGGCCATGCTGCGCGAAGGAATGCCCGGCGCGAGGCCCGACATGACGCCCGACGATGTCGCGAAGACGGTGCTGTTCCTCGCCCACGCCGCACCTGCCGCGCTGACCGGCGCGTGCATCGACATCTTCGGCTAACCTGGTTGCAAGGGCATGCGCGAACCAGACGACACGCTCGGTCCGCTCGGCCCCAAGGACGTCGCGGCGCTCGCGGCGCTGCCGATCTTCCCGCTGCCGAACTGCGTGCTCCTGCCCGGCGGCCTCCTGCCGCTCCACGTGTTCGAGCCGCGCTACCGCGAGCTCACGCGCGACTGCCTCGCCGGCCATCACCTGATGGGCGTCGCGCGGCTGCGCCCCGGCTATCAAGCGTCGTATCAGGGCCGGCCTCCGGTGTTCGAGCGATGCGGCGTCGGCCGCATCATCTGCTCCGAGGAGCTGCCCGACGGCCGGTTCGCGCTGCTCCTGCGCGGCATCGCGCGCGTCGAGATCGCGCGCGAGCTGCCCGCCGAGCGCGCGTATCGCCAGGTCGAGGCGCGGCTACTCGAGGATCGCTATCGAGACCGCGCGTGCGCGAGCGACTACCACCGCCGGCTGGTCGCGCTGTGCGATCGGCTCGCCGAGGTGCTCGACCAGGGCGGCCCCCAGCTGCGCGACCTCGCCCGCACGTGCGCCGAGCCCGGCGCGTGCGCCGACGCGATCGCCGCCGCGCTCGTCATGGATGCCGACGCCCGCCAGGAGCTGCTCGAGGCGATCGATCCGATGACCCGCCTCGAGCGCACGCTCGGCCATGTCTCGCACCTCCTGTGCGAGCTCGCGCCGTGCGACGGCGCGGTCAACTGACATGACCGCGAGCGAGGCCGACGAGCTGCTCGCGGGCCTGCCGCTCGTGCCCGCGATGGCGGGCTCGATCGCCGAGATGAAGGTACTGCGCGAGCGCTGCCTCGCGGCCGAGATTCCGGCGCTCGTCGGCTGCCCGCCCGGCAGCGGCAAGGGTTGAGGCACGCGCACGCACCTCCTGGTCGAGGAGGACGAGCTGCCGCGAGTCGCCGAGATCCTGCGCGGCGACTGGCGCGCGATGCTCGCGCGCGAAGGTGCGGCCGAGGTCGATCTCAGCGGCGATGCGTGCCCGGCGTGTGGCTGCACCGCCGCGCTCGTGGCCGGTGCGTGCAGCGACTGCGGCCTGCAGCTCGAATGATGTTCGCGGTATCGTTCGAGCATGGCGCATCGACGGCTGGCGGCGCTCGCGCTCTCCGCGTGCGGGCATCACAGCGCGCCCCCCGCCGCCGATGCGCCGCCGTTCGCCGGGCCGTCGTACGTCGGCCCGTTCACGGCTCAGACGTGCACGGCCGGCACGCCGGGCGATCCGACGTGCGGCATCAATCACCTGCTGCTGGCCGCGACGGTGGCCGCCGCTCCCAGCACGCTCGACTTCGTCGCCAAGCCCGACGCCACCCAGCTCGTCATCACCAACGTCCAGATCGACGTCGGGGCCGACGGCTTGTACCTGGCGGACGCGTACATGCAGGAAGCCCCGTGCACTCCGCCGGTTCCGCCCGCGGAGAACTGGGGGGTCATCGACGTGCAGTCGGGCCCGGTCGTGCTCGCCGACTTCGACGTCACGGTCATACCGGGCACGGCGCAGATCTGCATCGAGTACCAGAGCCTCGGCGGCTTCGATCCGTGACTACTTGATCACCGCGAGCCGCGGCGATCGCTTCGGCTTGCTGAGCACGCCCTTCGCGATCGCGAGCGCGGCCTTGGTCGCGAGATCCATGAAGCGCGCGGCGTTCTCGCTGTCGGGCGCGGCGAGCGTGATCGGCACGCCGGCGTCGCCGCCGAAGCGGATGCGCGTATCGATCGGGACCTCGCCGAAGAACTCGGTGCCGATCTCCTGCGCGAGGCGCTTGCCGCCGCCGTGGCTGAAGATCTCGTCGGTGTGCCCGCACGCCGGACACTTGTAGTAGCTCATGTTCTCGACGATCCCGAGAATCGGCACCTCGACCTTCTCGAACATCGCGATGCCCTTCACGACGTCGACGATCGAGACCTCCTGCGGCGTCGTCACCATCACCGCGCCGGCGATCGGGATCAGCTGCGACAGCGACAGCTGGACGTCGCCGGTGCCGGGCGGCAGATCGCACACGAGGTAATCGAGCTCGCCCCAGTCGACGTCGCCGAGGAACTGCGTGAGCAGCCGGTGCACCATCGGGCCGCGCCACACGACCGCCTCGCCGGTGTCGACGAAGTAGCCGACCGAGATCACGCTGAGGCCGTGGATCTTGGCCGGGATGATCCGCGACTCCTTGCTCGCCGCCGCCGGGATCTCGGGCTGGCCGAGCATCGTCGGGATCGACGGGCCGAACACGTCGGCGTCGAGCAGCCCGACCTTCGCGCCGTGCTTCTGCAGCGCGACCGCGAGGTTGACCGCGACCGTCGACTTGCCGACGCCGCCCTTGCCGGCCGCGACCGCGACCACGTTCTTGGGCCCCTTCAGGACGGCCTTGTCGCTCGGTGCAGGCTGATACGCGGTGACGACCTCGGGGATCACGGTCACGCGCTTGGCACCGAGCGCCTTGACCGCCGCTTCGACCCGGCCGGCGAGCTCCTTGCGCTGCGTCACCGGATACGCGTGCGACGGGATGTCGAGCCGCACGAGCACGTCGTCGCCTTGCACCTCGGCGCTGCGATAGACGCGATAGCTCACGATGTCGTGGCCGAGCATCGGATCGATGACCTTGGTCAGCGCATCTTTGATCTTGGGCTCGTCGATCGTCATGGCGGTCATGGCAGGTGCCCTAGCTTGCTCCGCTTCGCCGACAGGTAGTCGGCGTTGTGCTCGGATTCGCCGACCCAGTGCGACTCGAGCGCGGCGACCCGCACGCCGGCGCGCTCGAGCCCTGCCTGTTTGGCCGGGTTGTTCGTCATCAAGCGCACGGACGCGACCCCGAGATCGCGCAGGATCCCGGCCGCGAGGTCGTAGCTGCGCAGATCGGGATCGAACCCGAGCGCGAGGTTGGCCTCGACCGTGTCCTTGCCGGCGTCCTGAAGCTCGTACGCGCGCACCTTGTTACCGAGGCCGATGCCGCGGCCCTCCTGCACGAGGTAGACGAGCACGCCGCGGCCTTCGCGGCCGATGCGCGCGAGCGCGGCGTCGAGCTGCGCGCGGCAGTCGCAACGCAAGCTGCCCAGCACCTCGCCGGTGAAGCACGACGAGTGCACGCGCGCCAGGACGTCCGCGCCGCGGACGTCGCCGAGCACCATCGCGACGTGCTCCTCGGGCCCGAGGCCGACCGCGGTCGCGCCGGCGGCGGCCGGCTGGCCGGTCCGATACACGACCACGTGAAACTCGCCGTGCGGGGTCGGCAACCGGGCCTCGGAGTATCTCGCGAGCACTGCCGGGCCTGTATGGCCCCCTCCTTCCGCGTTGTCAATCGCGTGGTAAGCTGGGCACATCATGGCGGTTCGTCCGGTGGTCATCTGGCCCGATCCTCGGCTGCGACAGCCTTCGGTCGCGGTCGCGGTGCCATTCGATGACTCCGTGCGCGAGCTTTACCGAGATCTGTGCGACTCCATGTACGCCGAGAACGGCCTCGGCATGGCCGCGCTGCAGCTCGGCGACGCGCGCCGCATGTTCATCGTCGAGCCCAAGCTCGCCGGCCGCCCCGAGACCGAGCCTCCGGTCGCGTTCATCAACCCGGAGGTCATCGAGACCTCCGACGAGATCCAGGACAGCGAAGAAGGCTGCCTGTCGTTTCCCGAGATCTACATCAAGGTCAAGCGGCCGATGCGCGCCCGCGTGCGCGCGACCGGGCTCGACGGCCAGGTGTTCGAGCTGGCGGGCGAGGGCCTGCTCGCGCGCTGCCTGCTGCACGAATACGATCACCTGACCGGCAAGCTGCTGGTCGATTTCGTCGGGCCGCTCAAGCGCCAGATGATCAAGAAGAAGCTGCAGCGCGTGAAGGATGAGGCCGCCGAGGACGCCGACGCCAGCGACGCCGTGTGACGGAACGTGTGTTAGAACGCGGCGCATGCACAAGCTCATCGGGTTGATCGCGGTCGTCGTCGTCGCGGCGTGTGGCAACAAGAGCGACAAGGGCGGCGGCGCGGCCGAGACCGAGACGGTCGCGCTCGCCGATACCGGCTACGTGATCGACGTGCCGAAGGGCACGACGGTCGAGGTCCCGATGAAGGGCTTCTACAGCTTCAAGGGCGCGCGCGGCATGCCGCAGGTGCTCGACTCGCCCGGTGCCCGCTCGCCCGACGACATCGCGAACGCGGAGTGCGAGGGCCGCACCGACGTCAAGAAGGAGAAGCTGGCGAACGGCGCCGCGGTGACGTGCAAGGGCCCGAGCAAGATGCTCCAGGGCGTGACCACCACGAAGATCCTCGTCGACATCGCCCGCGAGCCGAGCGGCGGGTTCCTCTGCCATCTCGAGACCGATCAGGATCCGAGCTTCGCGCTCGGCATCTGCAAGTCGATCCGCAAGAAGTAGCGATGGACGCCGTCTTCGTCCGCGGCCTCGAGTTCGAGGGCAACCACGGCTACAGCGCCGCCGAGCGGCGCGGCACGCGGCGGTTTCGCGTCCACCTCGTGCTCGAGCTGCCGCTCGCGGATGCCGCGCGCACCGATCGCATCGCCGACACTGTCGACTACTGGAAGGTCAGCGAAGCGGTCGTCGCGATCGGCACGAAGTCGACGTATCGCCTGCTCGAGGCGCTCGCCGGCGCGATCGCGGCCAAGATCCAGGAGCTGTACCCGCGCGCCGCGGTCTTGATCGAGCTCGAGAAGCTCGCGCCGCCCTGCCCCGGCGTGCCGGCGTCGTGCGGCGTGCGGCTGGCGCTGCCCGCGAGGACGTGATGGCCTTCACCCATTCGCTGCCGGTCCGGTTCGCGGACGTCGACCACGCAGGCATCGTCTACTACCCGCGGTTCTTCCACTACTTTCACGTCGCGTTCGAGGAGCTGTGGCGGGCGCGGATGGGCGCGCGCGCCTACAGCGAGCTCATCGACCGCGATCGCATCGGCTTTCCGGCCGTGCGCGCCGAGTGCGATTTCCGCGCGCCGCTGCGCTTCGGCGACACCGCCGAGATCGAGGTGACGGTCGCGCGGTTGGGCGGGAAGTCGATCACGTTTCACTACCGCGTCCATCGCGCCGACCCGCGCACGCTGTGCGCGGAGGGCCGCGTCACCTGTGCGGTCGTCGACCTCGCGCGATTTGTCGCAGTGCAGACGCCCGAGCGTGTGGCAAAGATGCTGCAAGACCTCGTGGAAGCGCCGGAATCGTGAGCCCGGCCACGCGGCATACAAAAAGCCGCTTGTGCTTTACCTCCGCCCGGCGATCGTACTAAGTCCGCATCATGATCGAGCGCGACCCCAAGACCCTGGCCCGACTTCAGGCGGTGGTGACCGCGCTCATCGAGCATCGCGTGTCGACGTCGCTGCTCGACGTCGAGCGCGCGCTCGCGCGCTGGCGCAGCGGCGCCCATTCCGCGCTCGCCGCCCACGGCGCCGTGCTCAAACACGCGGCGCGCTGCGAGCGCACGGTCGAGCGGGTCACCGCGGCCGCCGGCGACCGCCCCGAAGGCATCCTGCGCGACGCCGTCGATGCCGGCCTGATGTCGGCCGAGGAGTTCCGCGAGCTGGTCGGCAAGTCGCACGAAGAGGTCGCGTCGATCGACGCGCTGCGCGACGACGACGACGCCAGCGCGCCCGACAAGCGCCGCACGCTCGAGTCGCTGCTCGCGCGCGGCCCGGTGCTCGTCCATGTCGACGCGCGCCGCGCCGAGGTCGCGGTGCCGCCGAGCTTCCGCGCCGATCCGAGCCTGGTCTTGCGGTTCGGCTACAACCTGACGCCCGCGATCGCCGACCTCGACGTCGGCGACGAGGCGATCAGCGGCACGCTGACGTTTCGCGGCGCGCCGTTCCGCGTGATCCTGCCGTGGTCGGCGGTCTACGCCGCGATGGTCGAGGGCGAGCAGCGCGGCACGGTGTGGCCGGAGGACGTGCCCGAGGACGTGCTGACCGCCGGCGGCGACGCCCCGGCCGCGCCGATCCCGCCGCCGCCCGACAAGACCGAGACGCCGCGCGCGAAGCGGTCGAGCCACCTGAAGCTCGTCGAATGAGGGCGCGCACGCTCGCGATCGCCGCGGTCGCAGAGCTTTGCGCCTGCGGCGGCTCGCCGGCGCCGCACCATCCCGACGACGACCCGAACTGGGGCCACGTCGAGCCGCGCACGCGCGACACGCCGGCGCCGGCGGTCGCGTGGGGCACCGACCATCGCTTCGCGTGGAGCAGCCTGCCCGCCGTCGCGAAGGGCGCCGAGGTGGTCGCGGTGCCGATCGTCGACAGCGACGGCGGCCGCGGCAACCCGAACCTGCGCGTCGAGCTCCGCGACCGGAGCGACAAGGTCGTGCAGACGATCGCGGTCGCGACCTCCGACGAGATGGACAAGCTCGCGCCGGGCGGCACGCCGTCGCCCCAGCTCGTCGAGCGGCTCGCCGCGGCGAATCGCACGCTCGCGCTGCTCCACGGCGTGCACGACTTCGTCGCGATGCATCCGCTCGAGGTCCAGCCGCCGACCGAAGGCGGCGACAAGCACCTCGCGATCGGCGACGGCTTCGACGTCGACTGGAACCAGAACCACCTGCACGTGTTCCGCCACAACGCCCTGCGCGACTTCCTCACGCTCGACGGCACGCCATGGCTCGCGAAGCCGCGCACCGCGGCCGGCGAGCCGTGCGAGAACCCCGCATACCTCGCCGGCGCGTTTCACGCGGCCGAGATCAACGTGATCGTCGTCGAGCTCGCATACAAGGGCAGCGATACGTGCTGGGAGCCCGGCAACCAGCTACACGTCGTCACATGGTGACCGAGCGCCGCCCGCAGCCCTGGCTCACGTACGCCGTGATCGCGGTCAACGTGCTCGTGTTCGGCTACGAGCTCGCGAACGGCGCGGATCTGATGACCGGCCCGACGCCGCAGAAGATGATCGAGCTCGGCGGCGACTTCGCGCCGCTCACGCTCGACGGCCAGTGGTGGCGGCTCGCCACGTCGATGTTCCTGCACTACGGCGTGATGCACATCGGCATGAACATGCTGTGCCTGTACCAGGGCCGCATCGTCGAGATCGTGTACGGGCGCGCCGGGTTCGCCGCGCTGTATCTCGCGTCGGGCCTGATCGGCGGCGTCGCGAGCCTCGGGCACGCCTCGAACGTGGTGTCGGCCGGCGCGTCGGGCGCGGTGTTCGGCGTGTTCGGCGCGTTCGGCGCGTTCCTGCTGCTCCGCCGCAACGTGCTCGATCCGATCGCCGTGCGCAACAGTGCCCGCTCGCTCGCGTTCTTCATCGCGATCAATCTCGTGATCGGCGTGCAGTCGAAGACCATCGACGTGTCCGCGCACGTGGGCGGCCTCGTCGCCGGCGCGCTCGCCGGTGCGGCGCTGCTCGTCGCCACGTCCGCGCAATCGCGCCGGGGCTTGCGTGCACTCGCGGTCGCGGTCGCCGCGGTCGCGGTCACCGCCGCCGCGGTCGCGTGGCTGCCCAAGCCGGCAAGCGTCCGCCACCAGCACGACCTCGAGGACCTGTACCACCAGATCGACGGCGACGGCGACCGCCAACCGTAATCACGGCGAGACCGTGACCGTGAACGAGTGCGACGGGATCGCCGCATACTCGAACGGAGGGACGAGGGTGTCGAAGTCGCCCTGTGCCGCGTCCGGGTTCCCGAGGAGCGCGCTGACGACCAGCACGTAGGCGTGGCCCTGCTCGAACAGGTCGGCCGCCAGCCCGGCCGACGTCTGGTCGGTCGTGACCGTGGCGATCAGCTCGCTGCCAGCGTTGCCGGAAGTGGGGAGCGCGAAGAGCTGCACGTTCCAGAAATCCACCGGACCGGTCACCGTGGTCGTCCACGACGCCGTGACCCCGTCCGGACCGATCGCGATCGGGGTTTGATCCGCGGCGAGCGCGGTCCCCGCGAGCGTGATGCTGCCCGGCAGGCCGACCGTCGAGTGCACCATCACGTAGTTGGTCTCGCAGTCCGGGTTCGTGATGTCGACGGGAATGTACTGGCCCATGCCGACCGGAACGCCGACGGATCCGGACGGCGAAGCGATCGTCACGACCTCGCCGTCGTAGTGAATGCCTTGAAACTCGCTCGCCGGGAACGGGTTAGCGAACGTCTGCTCCACGTCGACGTCCCCCGTCTGGTTGGTGTTCACTTCCGACGTCAGCGGCTGACAACCGATGTTGCCGAGCAGCTCGGTCGAGGGCGCCTGGCAGATCGCGGTCTGCGACGACGGACTGGTGTAGCTCCCAGGGTCGGCGACCTCCAGCCGGGCCAGGTCCTCGAGGTCGGTCCCGACGAAGTGCGCGCAGCTCGACGGCGCGATCGACGACAGCGTTCCATTCACCGTCATCGTGCCGCCGTCCGTCAGCGTCACGGCCGCATCACCGACCCCCGCGATGCGGGCGTACTCGTTGCTCGGATCGTATTCCCACATCTCGACGTAGACGTGATCGTTCTGGGCGGCGTCGAGCAGGCTCACCGGCCCGCTGCCCGGCAGGATCGATGCCGCCTGCCAGTCGAACGTGAAGTCGCCCGTGGTCCCGGGCCCCGCGGCCGTGAACGTCCAGAGACCGGTCGTGGCGACCACCGGCGTCGCCACGCTGTCGAACGTTCCGAACGAGAAGTCGAGAGGCGTAGGTTGCGTCACCCTCGTGACGTCCGAACGGCCGGCCGCATGCGTGACGAGGTGCGGCGACGGCGACCCGAGCTCGTAGGTGCCGGTCACGTCCCCCGCGGTCAGCGCGAGCCGGTAGCGCTGGCCGGCCGTGGCGAGCGGAAACGAGAACGTGCCGTCGCTCGCGTCGTAGGCGACCTCGGGCTGCGTGCCGTCGTCGAGCGTGACCGCGATCGCGAGCTCGTCGGCGGTGAACGTCCGATCGACGACCATCGGCGTGAACGTCATGCTGTTGGTCGCGTACAGCTGGTGGTAATGCCCGGTCACGACCGGCTGCAGCGTGGGTGTGTCGAGGCCGAGCAGCTGCTGGCATCCGCCGCAAGCGAACGCGCACGCGAACAGCGCGCGGCAACAAGGCCCCACGCGACCAGTATATCAACGCCCGCCCGCCGCTTCCTTCTTGCGTTCCTCGGGATTCTCGTCGAGCCACGCCCGCAGGCTCTCTTCGCTGATCTCGACGACGAGATCGTCGTCGCCGACGCGGGCCTGGCAGCCGAGGCGCGATTCCGGGCGCACGTCGAACGCCTTGTCCATGATGTCGTTTTCCTTGTCGGTGATCTCCGGCAACGAGTCGAGGCCCTGCTCGACATAGCAGTGGCACGTCGAGCACGCGAGGTTGCCGCCGCACGCGTGGCCGACCCGCGCGCCGCACTCCTCGGCGGCGTCGAGGATCGACTCGCCGCGCTTGGCGTCGACGACGAGCGGGCCGGCCGAGCGCGGGCCGTGTGGATTGAGGAACGTGATCTTCGGCATCAGCGTTCCATCCCCGCTTCGGCTTCGTCGATCGACTTGCCGCGCAGCTGCGCTTCGATCGCGCGGTTCATGCGCGCCTGCGCGAACGGCTTGGTCGCGAGATCGAGCGCCTCGATCGCCGCGCGGATCTTCAGGTAGTCGTCGCCGCGCGCCGCGACTTCGAGGTCGGCCATCGCGCGCTCGCCGGCGGCGCGGATGTCGGGCTCGAGCAGGCCGTCGTCGCTCGCGAACGCGCCGCGCGTCGCGGCGAGGATGCGGTCGGCCTCGACGCGCTCGACCGCGAGGTTGCGGCGCGCGAGGTCGTCCTCGGCGTGGTCGAACGACTCGACGAGCATCCGCTCGACTTCCTCGTCGGTGAGCCCGTAGCTCGGCTTGACCTCGATCGAGGTCTCGACGCCGGTCGCCAGCTCCTTCGCGGTCACGCGCAGGAGGCCATCGGCATCGACCAGGAACGTGATCTCGACGCGCGCCATCCCCGCGATCATCGGCGGTACACCGCGCAGCACGAACCGCGCGAGCGAGCGGCAGGCGTCCGCGGTCTCGCGCTCGCCCTGCACGATGTGGATGTCGAAGCCGGTCTGGTTGTCGGCGTACGTCGTGAACGTCTGGGTCGCGCCGCACGGGATCGTGGTCTGGCGGTGGACGAGCTTCTCGACCACGCCGCCCATCATCTCGACGCCGAGCGACAGCGGCACCACGTCGAGCAGCACGAGCTTGTGATCGCCACCCGCGAGCACGTCGGCCTGCACGGCGGCGCCGAGCGCGACGACCTGATCGGGATCGAGATCGCACAAGGGCTCGCGGCCGAACACCTCGCGCACGTAGTCGCGGACGACGGGCGAGCGCGTCGAGCCGCCGACGAGGATGACGCCGTCGAGCTGCTCTCTGGCGAGCTCGGCGTCCTTGAGCACGCGCCGGCACGCCCTGCCGCAGCGATCGAGCAGCGGCTGCGCGATGCGGCGCAGATCGTCGCGCGCGACCGTGTGCCCGCGCCAGTCGACGCGCTCGCGGTCGGTCAGCGCCTCCTTCACGCGCCGCGCCTCGGCGACCGCGGTCGCGACGTCCAGACGAGAAACGCCATCGGCGGGAGGGCCCACGTACTCCTTCGCGAGCGCGCGATCGAGATCGTCGCCGCCGAGCGCGGAGTCGCCGCCGGTCGCCTTGACCTCGAACACGCCGTCGACCAGCTTGAGGATCGAAATGTCGAACGTGCCGCCGCCGAGATCGAACACCGCGTACAGGCCCTTGCTACCGCGATCCAAGCCGTACGCGACCGCCGCCGCGGTCGGCTCGGCCATCAGGCGCATGACCTCGAGCCCGGCGAGCCGGGCGGCATCACGCGTGGCCTGGCGCTGGGCGTCGTCGAAGTACGCCGGCACGGTGATGACCGCGCCCTCGATCGGCCCGCCGAGCGCGGTCTCGGCGCGCAGCTTGAGCGTCTTCAAGATGTCGGCCGAGACCTCCACCGGCGAGATCGTGCGGCCCGCGGCGCGCAGCTTCACCGCGCGGTCGTCGCCTTCGAGCTCGTACGGCAGCATCGCGCGCACGCCGGCCAGGTCCTTCATCCCGCGCCCGATCAGCCGCTTGACCGACGCGACCGCGCCGGGCCGGCCTTCCGCGGCGCGGCCGACGAGCACCGACGCCTCGCCGTACCACACCACGCTCGGCACGAGGGGATCCTCGCCGATGCACTTCGGTCCGCCATCCTCGACGTGGGCGACCAGGCTGTTCGTCGTCCCGAGGTCGATCCCGACGACGCGCGGCTTGCAGGCCTCTTTCACCTTCGACTGGCCCGGCTCGGCGATCTGCATCAGCATGGCCGGCTAATCCTCGGCGTCCAGCGCCGCGTCGCATTCCTCGAGGTACCGATCGAGATAGCGCAGCAGGATGAGCTGCTTCTTGATCGCGGCGAGATCCGCGCGCTCGAACAGCTGGGCGAGCGCGCCGACCGCGGCGTCGCGGCGCCCGGCCATGTTGGCGCGCAGCGCCTCGATCGTTGCTGCGCGACGCTGCGCGTCGCCGCGCTCGTCGGCGGAGCCGACGCTTGCCACCGCGACCTTCCCCGCACCCTTCGCCTCCGCGAGCTCCTCGCGCAGCTCGAGCACCTCCATCAACAGCTCGGGCTCGACGCGCTCGTTGTCGCCGATCGTCACGCCGGCGCGCGCGAGCAGGTACTCGGCGCGCGCGACCGGCTTCTTCACGACCTGATACGCGTCGTTGAGCGCGCGCGACCGCGACAGCGCCGCGACGCGCTCCGCCGCCGGCGCGCTCGCGAACCGATCGGCATGGAGGTCCTTCGACTTGTCGAAGAACGCCTGCTCGATCACCGCCGGGTCGAGATCGAAGCGCTCCGGTAGGCCGAGCAAACCGAACGCGTCGGGCGAGCTAGAACTGGACGCTCTCTCCACAGCCGCAACTGCCCTTCGCGTTCGGGTTCTCGAACTTGAACCCGTGGCCCATCATCCCGCGCACGAAGTCGAGCGTCATGCCGCCGAGATAGACGAGGCTCTTCGGATCGACGACGATGCCGACGCCCGAGCCGTCGGGCCCAAAGAACTCGCTGTCGGTCGGCCGGATCTCGTCGGCCCACTCGAACACGTACGTGAAGCCGGTGCAGCCACCGCCGCGCACGCCGATGCGAATGCGCGCGTCGGGCGTGCCTCGCTTCTCGCGCTGGCGACGGATCTCCTCCGCCGCGGCCGCGGTGATCGTGATCTCGCGCTTCTTCGCGGGCGACGAGGTCGACGAGCTCTGGGTTGCTGCTGCGCTCATCATCGGTTTCCGGGGTGCTTCTTCTTGTAGTCCTCGATCGCCGCCTTGATCGCGTCCTCGGCGAGCACCGAGCAGTGGATCTTGACCGGCGGCAGGTTCAGCTCCTCGACGATCTGCGTGTTGCGGATCTCGGCGGCCTGCTCGAGCGTCATGCCCTTGATCATCTCGGTCGCGAGCGAGCTCGACGCGATCGCCGAGCCGCAGCCGAACGTCTTGAACTTGGCGTCGACGATCTTGCCGTCCTGCACGCGGATCTGCAGGCGCATCACGTCGCCGCACGCGGGCGCGCCGACGAGGCCCGTGCCGACGTCATCCCCTTCTTCCTTGCCGAAGGTTCCGACGTTGCGCGGGTTCTCGTAGTGGTCGAGGACTTTATCGGAGTAGGCCATGGTCGTTTCCTCAGTGCGGGGTCCACTGGATCGAGTTGAGATCGATCCCTTCCTGATGCATTTCCCAGAGCGGCGACAGCGAGCGCAGCCGCTCCACGCTCTTCACGACGAGATCGATCACGTAATCGATCTCGTCCTCGGTGTTGAACCGGCCGATGCCGAAGCGGATCGACGTGTGCGCGAGCTCGTCGCCGACGCCGAGCGCGCGCAGCACGTAGCTCGGCTCGAGCGACGCCGACGTGCACGCCGACCCGCTCGACACCGCGACATCCTTCAGCGCCATGAGCAGCGACTCGCCCTCGACGAACGCGAACGAGATGTTGAGGTTGCCGGGCAGCCGGCGCTCGAGCGAGCCGTTGACGTAGGTCTCGGTCAGCCGCGACGTGATGCCGCGATACAGCCGCTCGCGCAGCGCCGCGAGCCGGATGGCCTCGCCCGCCATCTCCTCCTTCGCGAGCTCGGCCGCGCGGCCGAAGCCGACGATGAGCGGCACCGCGAGCGTGCCCGAGCGCATGCCGCGCTCGTGGCCGCCGCCGTCGATGAGCGGATCGATGCGCACGCGCGGCTTGCGGCGCACCCATAGCGCGCCCACGCCCTTGGGGCCGTACATCTTGTGCGCGCTCAGCGACACCAGGTCCGCCCTCGCCTTCTCGACGTCGAACGGCACCTTGCCGGCGCCCTGCACGGCGTCGATGTGGAACAAGGTCTTCGGATTCTTGGCCTTGATCGCGGCGCCGATCGCGTCGACGTCCTGGACGACGCCGATCTCGTTGTTCGCGAGCATGATGCTGACGACCACGGTCTTGTCGGTCATCGCGGCCGTCACCATCTCCGGCGAGACCAGCCCGTCCTTGGCCGGGCGCAGATACGTGACGTCGTAGCCGTCGCGCTGCAGGCGCTTGCAGGTGTCGAGCACGCTCTTGTGCTCGGTCTCGACGGTGATGACGTGGTTACCCTGCTTCCTGAGGAAGCTCGCGGCGCCCTTGATCGCGAGGTTGTTGGCCTCGGTCGCGCCGCTCGTCCACACGATCTCCTTGCCGTCGCCGCCGATCAGCGCCGCGACCTGCGCGCGCGCGTGCTCGACCGCGGCCTCGGCCGCCCAGCCGAACGCGTGGTTGCGGCTCGCCGCGTTGCCGTAGGCCTCCGTGAAGTACGGCAGCATGGTCTCGAGCACGCGCGGGTCGACGCGCGTCGTCGAGTGGTTGTCCATGAAGATGGGAAGCTTCGGCATCGCTAGTTGTTTCCTTCGCGGTAGAGCACGGTCACCGGCACGTCGAATTCCTTGGAATCGCGCTGCTCGGCTCGCTTCGACACCCCGGCGAACAGCGGCGGCGCCTCGCCCTTGTGATGACCGTGGTGGTCGCAATCGCCGCACTCGGTCGGCGCGAACTCGGTCGAGCAGGTCTGGCACGAGTCGAGGTAGGCGAGCGCCTCGCTGAGATCGTTCTCGATCACCTGGAGCTGCGTGATCTGCTCGCGGATCTGCTGCTGCTTCTCGTGAAACAGCGCGCGCACCCGCGCCGACGCCTCGGGCGCGGAGCTGGCCTCGCGGAAGTCGCGCACGAAGCCCTGGATCTCGGCGAGCGTGAACCCGATCGCCTGCAGCTTCACGATCCAGTGGATGCGATCGACCGCGTCGGCGCCGTACAGCCGGAACCCGCCCTCGCTGCGCGCGCGCGGCTCGAGCAGCCCGAGCTCCTCGTAGAGGTGCATCGCACGCACGGTCTTGCCGACCGCCTTCGCGAGCTCGCCGACCCGCATGAGCTTGTCGGCCTTCGATTGATTGGTCTCGTCCATCGGCGTCTCGAGCAAACCTCACGTATACGTTAGGTTGTATGTGCTCGGATGGACTATGGAGCGATGGACTTAGGCTGTCAATGCCGAACCTAACCTTTACGTGAGAATCAAGAATCTGGGCGGCCGGACGAGCCGGCCCTGCTCGCTCAGCTCGAGCCAACCCTCGCGTTTTTTCTTGGGAACGACCGGGGGGCGCGGCCGCTTGGGCTCGGAGTCGTCCTGCATCGCTACCTCCCTGGGCCGTGACCGATGCGCAGGAGGTTCTGCACGTCCTTGACGCCCGAGATGTGCTCGACCAGATCCTCGGCCATCCGCTTCATCGGCCGCTCGTCGACCGTTCCGGCGAGCGTGACCTCGCCGCCTTGCACCTCGACCTCGATGTGCGTGGCATCGATGCGGTCGTCGTCGGTCAACGCCTCGCACACCGCTTCGCGAATGCGCTCGTCGGAGCGCTGATAGCCGGCCGGGCCCTTGCCGCGGTGACCGCTGAGCCGCGCGCGAAACGGATCGCGCGCGATCTGGTAGTCAGCGGGGACGCGATCGCCGTCGCCGTAGTCGTAGCCGCGGGGGCTGCCGTAGATGCGTTCCTGAAACGCGCGGTCGCGGTAACGCTCCTCGAACGCGCCGGGATAGCCCTGATTGCGCGCCTCGAAGCCGCGCGCGCGGTCGGTGTCGAACCGGTTCCACTCGGCGCGATCGCGATCTTCCCAGTACCGCGCGTAGCGCTCGTCATCGAACCGATCGTCTTGTTCCGCGAGCGGCCGGTGCATGCGGTGCACCTCGTCCTCGGGGCGCCAGCTCGGGCGATTTTCGTCGGGCGGCGCCGCGTTGCGGCCGTTGCCTTGTGAATGCGAATGCGGCATCTCGCCGGCACGGTGCATGGCACGTGCCTCGCGCTCGACGACGATTCGCGCGACTCCCGTCGACGACCGTGGTGCACGCGCACACCGAGGCGTCAATTCGCAGTCGAGCTCGCCTCGAACGACCGGATCACGGTGACCTTGATCTGCCCAGGGAACGTCATCTCCTCGGCGATCTGCGCCGCGATCGCGGTCGACATCTCGACCACGGCGAGATCATCGACGTCGCGCTCGCGCACGTACACGCGCAGCTCGCGCCCGCCGTGCACGGCGTGCGCGTGACTGACGCCGCGGCGCGCGAGCCCGATGCGTTCGAGGTCCTCGATCTTCGCGGTGAAGCCCTCGGCGAGCTCGCGCCGCGCGCCCGGCCGCGCGCCGCTCATCGCGTCGGACGCGGCGACGAGATACGCGTAGACCGAGTTGCACGGCTCGTCGGCGTGGTGCGCGCCGATCGCGTTCGCGATCAGCTCGGGCTCGCCGAGCCGGCGCGCGATGTCGGCGCCGATCACCGCGTGGCTGCCTTCGATCTTGTGGGTCAGCGCCTTGCCGAT
>DATJXL010000034.1:0-10354 GCA_035500135.1 Kofleriaceae bacterium | reverse complement strand
TCGCCGCGCATCGCCGGCGTGGTCGCACGCGTCGGGCTGCTACTGCTGGTCGCGATCGCGGCGGCCGGCATCGTGCGCGAGCTCGCGAGCTGAGTTACCGTGGCCTCATGCTTCGTCGGGTTGGACTGGTGATGTCGATGTTGCTCGGCTGCGCGAGCGGCAGCGCCGAATACACGAACGTCACGCCGTTCAGCGGCACGCTCGCCCTCCACGGCGGCGAGCGCTCCGCGATGTCGCACGCTCGCGATCTGATGACGAAGCAGTGCGGCGCCGACAACTACGCCGTGCTGCAGGACTGGCACGACGCCACCGGTGCCCACTTCGTCAGCTTCCAGTGCAAGAACCCCGGCATCGCGCCACAGGCTCCGAGCACGACGGGCGTGCCGCCGCCGCCGCCGCCGCGCTAGTCAAAACGCGATCCCGATCGTGATGTCGGGATACACCTGCGTGCAGTCGGTCGTGCAGCTCGACACCAGGCGCTCGACGGCGACACCGAGGCCGAACACGGTGCGGCCCGAGATGAACAGGCCGCCCGCGTTCGCGCCGATCGAGTCCTCGTCGGAATACGGGCTGCCGATGAAGTAGTGCGAGTAGAACGCACCGACGTACGGCACGATCGGCGAGTACGGAAGCAGCGGCTTCGCGGCGTAACGCAGCGACGGCGACACGATCTCGATGCTCGGCCCGCTGCCGCTCGGGAACTCGTAGGTCGCCGACACGCCGACCGAGACGCCGTCGAGCACGTAGTACGCGGCGCTCGCGCCGACCGCGAGGTACGTGTCGCCATTGCTCGAGCTCTCCGAGCCGCCGATCCCGAACGCGAAGTGACCGCGATCGAGCGGCGTCGGCTGCGCCTCCGGCGGATCGCCGTGCGCGAACCCCGGGACGACGAGGACGACGACCGCGAGGAGCTTCGAGCTCGCGCTCACGATAGCGGCGCCGGCCGGATGCTCGAGATCTGCAGGGTCGAGTCCGGGCTGGTCACGATCTGCACGCGGTCGCCTGCCGAGAACCGCGGCACGAGCTCGGCCGGCCCGTGGAAGTGCATCTCGGTCAGCTTCATCGGGTCGAGCTCTTCGCCGTCGTCGTCGACCGCGCGCTCGATGTCGAGCGAGATCTTCGCGATCTGCCGCGGCGTCACGTGCTCGAAGCGCGCGGCCAACGTGTGCAGCTCGATCGTGCGGATCGTCCCCACGACGCGCAAGCACGCATCGGCCACCATAGTTCCATCCTACGCGTCTCTACGGCTTGGTCGAGACCTCGATGCCATCGAATGCACGCGCAACGAAGATCACAGCTTCGTCACCTGCAACCGTCAGCTCGTGCTGGGTACCGGCGGCCTGGACGAGCTCGTCACCCGGGTGCAGCAAGCGGCCGTCGAAGTTGCGCAGCGTTCCCGCGAGGATGATCGAGACTTCTTCGCCGCGGTGCGTATGCCACGGGAACGTACAGCCCGGCTCGATCCGGACGAAGCCGCAGTCGGCCGTTGCACAGGCCGGACCACCCTGGAAGTGCACGAGGCCGATGCCCGGGATCGGCGCGTCCCATGATGCCGCACGGTCGACGAGACCGAGCAGCTCGCGCGCGCGATCGACCGTCACGTCGAATACCTGCGCGACGCGCGCCGCGAACCGCTCGAACCGCCCGCCTCCGACCGAGGCCAAGAGGCGCGTCTTGACCTCCTCCGCCGGCGCGACCTCGGGCACGACCGCGAGCAGCGCGTGCGCGGTCTCGCGATACGACGCGAGCTCGGCGGCGAGCTTCGGATCGGCGGCGACCGCGCGCTCGACCACCGCGGCCTCGGCGTCGTCGAGCACGCCGAGCGCGTAGAGCGGGATGAGCTCGTGCAGGTCGCTCACGGCTTGCCTCCGAGGCCATCGCGGAGCTTCGTCAGTGCGGCGGCGAGCCGCGACTTCACCGTGCCGACGGGAATCGCGATGCGTGCCGCGATCTCGCTGCACGACAGGCCGTCGAAGTACGCGAGCTCGAGCACGCGGCGCTGGTCCGCGCCGAGCGTGTCGAGCGCCGCGCGCACGCGGGCGTGATCGGGAGTCGTCTGCACGCGATCGTCGACCACGGCCTCGAGCGCGGCATCGCCGGCGTTGCGCGCGACGCGGGCGGACTTCTGGTGGTCGAGGGCTCGCGAGCGCATACGTATGGCCAACCAAGTACGAACACGTCCCCGGTTCGGATCGAAATCTTTTGCCGCGCGCCAGGCTTCCAGAAACACGTCGTGTAGCAAGTCCTCGGCCTCGCGGCGTTCTCGCACGATACGCATCGCCAGGCCGAGGAGGATCGGCGAATGGCGCTCGTACAGGCGGGCCAGGGCGTCGCGATCGCCGGCGGCCATCGCCTGAACGAGCGCGGCATCGTCGGCGTCGTCGCCATCCGCCATGTGCGCACGCAACGTAGCATGGTATCTGGCGGAGCTGTGCGAGACGCCGTCCGTGCCGAGGCGACCGAGCGCACCTGGTCGCAGGGAGTCGCACTCGTGCGCGATGGACGCGTCGTCGGGCGCGCGCGGCACGGCGACGAGGTCGAGCTCGAGGTACGCGTGCCCGGCCGGCCCACGCCGTTCGAGGTCGTGCTCGATCTCGCGGCCGGAGAATGGCAGTGCGACTGCTCCAGCCGCGAGCCGGTGTGCTCGCATGTCGTCGCTGCGGTGATCGCGCTCGAGCAAGCGGGCGGCGAGCTGCCAGCGTCCGCGCGCGCGAGCGGAACGATCCGGTACCTGCTCGAGCCCGACCCCGGCGGCGTGCGCGTCGAGCGCGCGATCGTCCATGGCGACCGCGTCGAGCCGCTGCGCGGGCAGCTGATGTCCGTGCTGGCAGGGCCGAACGACCTCGCGACGATCGAGGCCGACCTGCTCGCCGATCAGATCATCGGCGTGCGCGCGGCGCCGGCGAGCGGCGAGAAGCTCGATCGGCTGCTCGCGGTGCTCGAGGCCGCGCGCGACGTGCGCTGGCGGGGCGAGCCGGTGAAGACGTACGGCGAGCCGGTGATGCCGCGCGCGGTCGTCGACGACGCGGCCGACGGCGGCGTGCGCGTGCGGATCGAAGCCGATCCCGAGGTCGCGGCCGTGATCGCGGTCGGCGTCGCGCGAACGAAAGCCGGCGTGCTGCGCCCGATCGGCGCGGTCGATCTCGTCGGCGCACGCATGGAGAAGCTGCCGCAGGAGTTCGTGGTCGCACGCACCGGGCTGCCCGAGCTCATCGGCAAGACGTTGCCGGCGCTCGCGCAGCGCATCGCGATCGACGTGCGCGCGACCGCGCTGCCGAAGCTCGGTGCCCGCGAGGAGCCGCGCATGGACTTCGACGTCGCGCAGGACGGCGACCGGCTCGTCGTGTTTCCGACGCTCGTCTACGGCGATCCGCCGCGCGCGCGGGTCGACGGCCGCACGCTCGTTCATCTCGCGGGCGCGCTGCCGATTCGCGACGAGGATGCCGAGCGCCGCCTGGTCCATCGCCTGCGCGACGAGCTCAACCTCGTGCCGGGCCGGCGCGTCGAGGTCGTCGGGCGCGAGGCGTTCCTCATGCAGCAAGGGCTCGCGACGTGGCTGCGCACCGACGCGAAGGCCGCGAACGCGGCGAAGGCGATCGATCTCGCGGTCGACGTGAAGATCGACGGCGACCGCGTCGACGCGACCGTGACCGGCGCCGGCGATCGTGCGACCTCGATCGGGCTGGCGCTGCGCGCCTGGCAGGCCGGCGTCGACCTGGTGCCGCTCTCGGGCGGCGGCTGGGGCCGGCTGCCGATGGCGTGGTTCGACGCGCACGGCCAGCGCCTCGCCGACCTGCTCGCGTCGCGCGGCAACGACAAGCGCATGCCGATCTACGCGCTGCCCGACCTCGCACGGCTGTGCGAGGACCTCGATCGGCCGCCGCCGCCCGAGCTCGATCGATTGCGCCCGCTGCTCGCCGGGTTCGAGCACATCGCGACCGCGGCGCTGCCCGCCGGTTTTCGCGGCGAGCTGCGCCCGTACCAGCAGCACGGCGTCGACTGGCTCGTGTTCTGCCGCGATGCCGGGCTCGGCTGCGTGCTCGCCGACGACATGGGCCTCGGCAAGACCATCCAGGCGCTCGCGGTGGTGCGCGGGAAGACGCTGGTCGTGTCGCCGAAGAGCGTGCTGTTCAACTGGCAGGCCGAAGCCGCGCGGTTCCGGCCCGATCTGCGCGTCGCGCTCTATTCCGGCGCCAAGCGCGTGCTCGATCCGGCGGCCGACATCGTGCTCACGAGCTATCCGATCCTGCGCAACGACATCGACGCGCTCGCCGCCGTCGAGTGGGACACCGTGATCCTCGACGAGTCGCAGACGATCAAGAACCCGGATTCGCAGGTCGCGCGCGCCGCGTACCGGTTGCGCGGCACGTGGCGCCTGACGCTGTCGGGCACGCCGGTCGAGAACCGGCTCGACGAGCTGTGGAGCCAGCTCCACTTCACCAATCCCGGCCTGCTCGGCGGCCGCGCCGATTTCCAGGAGCGCTGGAGCGAGCCGATCGTGGCCGGCGATACGTTCGCAGCCGCGCGCCTGCGCGAGCGCATCCGCCCGTTCGTGCTGCGCCGCATGAAGCGCGACGTCGCGCGCGAGCTGCCGCCGCGCACCGACCAGATCCTCTACGTCGAGCTCGACGAGACCGAGCGCATCACGTACGACGCGATCCGCGCCGCGACCCAGCGCGAGATCGTGAAGCTGCTCGAAGCCGGCGGCGGCGTGATGGCCGCGCTCGAGGCGCTGCTGCGGTTGCGCCAGGCCGCGTGTCACGGCGCGCTCCTGCCCGGCGCCGTGCGCGGCGGGCCCGCGCCGCAATCGTCGTCGAAGCTCGAGCGCCTGATGGACGCGCTCGCCGATGCCGCGGCCGACGGTCACCGCGCGCTCGTGTTCTCGCAGTGGACGTCGCTACTGGATCTGATCGAGCCGCACCTGCACGACGGCAACCTGCCGTTCGTGCGCCTCGACGGCTCGACGATCGACCGCGCCGGCGTCGTCGAGAAATTCCAGGCCGACGACGGCCCGCCGGTGATGCTGCTCTCGCTCAAGGCCGGCGGCACCGGCCTCAACCTCACCGCCGCCGATCACGTGTTCCTCGTCGATCCGTGGTGGAACCCGGCGGTCGAGGATCAGGCCGCCGACCGCGCGCATCGCATCGGCCAGGACAAGCCCGTGATGGTCTATCGCCTGGTCGCGAAGGGCACCGTCGAGGAGCGCATCCTCGAATTGCAGGAGCGCAAGCGCGGGCTCGCGGATGCCGCGCTCTCCGAAGCCGGCGGCGCGACCGCGATCACGCGCGACGATCTGCTGGCCCTGCTGGCTTGAAGAAGGGGAACTACCGCCAAGGCGGTAACTCTTTTCTGTCACGTCAGCGGAGCCAGCCGCAGGATCTTGCCGTGCACGTCGCCCGAGCCGGCGTCGATCGCGGGATCGATGAACAGGCGCGTGACCGCGCTCGCGCGCAGGCCGCCGAGCATGTCGTCGGTGAGCAGCGCGCCGACGTCGATGCCGATCGCGAACAGCTCCTCGCCGGTGCCCATCGCGCGCGCGAACGTCTCGGCCGCCTGCCCGGTCGAGAACAGAAACCCGTACGGGCGCCGGCACCACATGTCGCTGCCGTTCGACGTCAGGTACCAGATCCGGGGCGGAAGCAGATCCACCAGCTGATCCATCGTGACGTCATCCGACATGGCCCGGACCATGCCACAGTAGGCGCCGTCATGGCGGATGGAATCCCCGAAGGCGCGCGGCCGACGCCCCAACCCGGCGGCTACACCTACTGGGTCGTCGGCGGCGATCGCGCGCTCTTGCGCGACGCGTACCACACGTTCCTGCGCTTGCCGTGGCCGGCATCGCTCACGTTGATCGCGCTCGCGCTGATCGTGGTCAACCTCGTGTTCGCGACGCTGTTCTACACGGTCGGCGGCGTCGACGGCGTTTCGGGCTCGTACTGGGACGCGTTCGTGTTCAGCGTGCAGACGCTCGGCACGATCGGCTACGGCGTGATGGTGCCGAAATCGGCGGCCGCGAACACGCTGATGATCGTCGAGTCGATCACGAGCGTCATCGTGATCGCGCTCGCGACCGGCCTCGTGTTCTCGAAGTTCGCGCGCCCGACCGCGCGCGTCGCGTTCTCGCAGAACGCGGTGATCGCGAAGCGCAACGGCAAGCCGACGCTGATGATGCGTGTCGGCAACCGGCGCTCGAACGTCATCGTCGAGGCGCGCGTCCACATGACCGCGGGTTTCACGCGCGAGTCGGATGAAGGCGAGCGCCACTACGAGCTGCTCGACTTGAAGCTGGTGCGCCATCGCATCCCCGGGCTGCGCCGCGGCTGGGTCGTCATGCACGTCGTCGACGAGACCAGCCCGCTGCATGGCCTGGGCTCCGACGACCTCGCACGGTCCGAGGTCGAGGTCGAGGTTTCGCTGACCGGCTTCGACGACGTCACGATGCAGACCATCCACGCGCTGCACACCTACACCGATCGCCAGATCAAGGTCGGCTATCGCTTCGAGGACACGCTGCGCGCGATGCCGAACGGCGACCTCGTCGTCGACCTGACCCGTTTCGACGCAGTCGTGCCCGACGAGACGCCGCGTGATAGCGTAGCGAGCGCATGAAACGGATCGTGCTCGTCCTCGCGTGCGTGGCGTGCGGCCCCGGTTCCAAGGGCGGCCCGACGATGAACAACCACGTGTCGACCGGCCTCGACACGACGCCGGAACAGTCGGCGGTGATCTCGACAGACATCCTCGCGCGCGAGCCGCTCGCGAACAACGTCAAGGTCAAGCACATCCTCATCGGCTGGAAGGGCACCGAGGCGCACGACCCGCGCGACGACGCGCGCACGAAGGCCGACGCCGAGGCGTTCGTGAAGAAGGTCCTCGACCAGCTCAAGGGCGGCGCCGACTTCGATCAACTGATGAAGGAAGATTCCGAGGATCCGGGCAGCGCGACGACCGGCCGCGAGTATCCGGTGTCACCCGATGCGCAGGTCGTCATCGAGTTCAAGCAGCTCGGACTGCGCCTGAAGGTCGGCGAGATCGGCGTCGTGCAGTCCGACTACGGCTTCCACATCATGAAGCGCGTCGAGTGACCGCCGTACGGCTCGACGGTCACGATGCCTTCGCGCGGCGTCTTGTCGGACGGCGTCGCGCCCGGCTCGCACTCGAGGATCTCCTCGTCGTACGTGTACGTGTAGTGCGTCGCGTCGGCGGGCTCGAGCGTCTCGTAGCCTAGCCACTTGCAGCCGTCGCTCATCCACGCGGTGGTCTCGAAGCGCAGCCCGACGAGGCCGTCCATGTCGGTCGCGAACGTGACGTCGCCGTCCTCGAACACGCTCAGGTAGATCGTGTTCGGCCGCGTCGGCGGCGGCGCCGACAACGTCAACTTGTAGCGATGCGCGCCCGGATGGTCCGCGGGCATGGCAGCGATCGCGGCGGCGAGCGCCGCTCCCATCACCGTCCACCGCAGAGCAGGAGCGACGAGCGCATCGTGCAGCATGCCTCGATGGTACGCGCCGCCGCGCTCACCGTTCAAGCGCTTTGTCGACCCGGCGTTTTTCTCACGGGTTCTCGACGACGAGACCGCGGCGCTGGATCGCGCGGCGAAGCGACCGCAACCGCACGTGATCGATCGTCACTATGACGAACGTCACGAGCCCTCCCGCGACGAGCATCGCGAACGCGACGTGGGTCCAGTGCAGCGCGGCGAGCACGACCGCGCCCCACGAGATGAAGTCGCGGCGCACCACGTACGGCGCGTAGGTCGCGAGCCAGCGCAAGACCGGCGGCAGCTCCTTCGGCGGTGCGATCGCCGCGGCCGCCGCCGGTCGGAGCCGCACGCTGTTCGGCTGGGCGCCCGGCACGACCTCGAACCGGCCGACGTAGTCCTGGCTGTTCGCCGAGCCGACCGCGACGATGATGTTGTAGTAGATGCAGTAGATCGCCCACAGGTAGGTCACGACGCTGACCGCGGTCGCGACGAGCCACGGATCGAACGGCGGCGCGCCGAAGAAGCTCGGGCCGTACGCGAGATGGCAGTGCCAGCCGATCGCGACCATGTAGCCGACCGACGACAGCTCGTCGACGACGGTGTCGATCCACGCGCCGAGCCGCGACGACAAGAGCTTCACGCGCGCGACCTCGCCGTCGCAGCAGTCGAGGTAGCTCGCGGCGAGCACGAGCACGGTGCCGACGAGCGCGGCGCGATCGCTCGCGTGCGCCGCGATCCAGCAGCCGAGCGCGACGATCGCCGCGACCAGATACGAGATCTGATTCGGCGTGATCGGCGTCCACACGAGCAGCCGCGTCAGCGGGAACGAGATCGGTCGATACGCGTAGCGCGTGATCGCGTTGTCCTGCGGCTTGATCAGGATGCGATACAGCATGCGATGCGCGGCGCGGCGCTCGTCCGCGGTTCCGATCGGCGCGCGCGCGAGCTCGCCGTGCGGCACGCGCGCGGGATCCGCGAAACCCGCGGCGATCGCGTCGTCGGTCGCGCCGGACGCGAGCTCGGCGATCGCGCGCACCGCATCGGCGCCGGTCGCGACGAACGCGCCGGCGTACGCGCCGTCGGCATCGACCGCGACCGCGGTTCCCTTTGCTGCCGCGAGTGGCTGCACGAGCGGGGTGTGGACGAGCTGGTCGGCGCGAATGACGAGCAGCGGCGCCGTCCGCGTGCGCTCGAGCCGCGCGCGCTGCCCGGGCTCGTCGACGACCGTCACGCTGGTCGCGCCCACCTTGCGGGCGACCCGCACGGCGCGCTCGCGCGCAGACAACCCCGCGATCCGCACGTGCGACCGCGGATCGTCGGCGAGCACCACCGCATCTAGGTCCGACGACAACATCTGGCTTCTACATGCGTGGTGGATGGCGGACAAGAGAGCTGTCGGGTGACGATCGAGTGACAGGAATTGGGCGGATCGGTCGCGGTCCCGAGTCCGACCTGTCGAAAGTTGAACACCTTTTTGTCCCAAGTGTGCGAAACGCTACTCGCACACGGATTGCACGAAGCGCTCTGCTCGCTATGAAGGCCGTCATCCTAGCCGCGGGTTGTGCGACGCGGCTGCGCCCGTATTCCGACGATACCCCCAAGACGCTGCTGCCCGTCGGTGGCGTCCCGATCCTGCGCCGGACGATCACGAGCCTCATGCGCTGCGGCTTCGACCAGTTCGTCATCGGCACGGGCTATCTCGAGCACCTGGTTCGCGATGCGATGGACTCGTGGTTTCCCGGCCTCGACGTCACGTACGTGACGAACAAGGATTTTCGCACGACGAACAACGCGTACTCCTTGCTGTTGTGCCGCCCGCACGTCGAGCCCGACGGGTTCATCCTGCTCGACGGCGATGTCGTGTTCGACTGCGAGGTCGTCGACGAGCTCGTCTCGCGCGGCCCCGACTGCCTCGCGGTGCGCTCGGTCGGCTCGATCGGGCTCGAAGAGGTCAAGGTCATGGCCGACAACGAGGACCGCGTCCTCGCGATCGGCAAGCACGTCCCGGTCCGCTCCGCGATGGGCGAGTCGGTCGGTATCGAGCTGTTCTCGGCCGCCTCGTCGAAGCGCCTGTTCGGCGCACTGCATCAACGGGTGTTCGAGCAGGGTCTCCTACACGAGTGGTACGAGGCCTCGTTCCAGCAGATCATCGACGACGGAACTACGCTATATGGCGTGGATATCGGCTCGATGTACGCCACCGAGATCGATACCGTCGAGGACCTGATGGCCGCCAATGCGCGGCTGGCACAACGCCCCGCGTTCGATGTCCGTGTCGATGCGGTCCGGCTAGCGGTCTAGTCCACTCGGGCGTACGCTCGTCATATGCGTGAGTGGCTGGCGCCGCTCTTGTTCGCGTGTGCGTGTGCGGAGGCTTCCACCGGCGGTGGAGCCGGCACGGATGCGAACAACTCGCAGCGCTTCGACGCCGGCAACACGACGCCCGATGGCTCGATGCAGCGCGACGCGGCGGTGATCGGCGGCCCCGACGCCGCGATGGCCGACGCGCTCAGCGAGACCGGCGATCAGACGATCACCTACGGCGACTCGATCGCGTGCTCGAGCAAGACGACCGGCAACACGTACGACAACACCTGGTATCGCGCGTTCCAGCTGTCCGACTATCCCGAGGTCGCCGGCGGCTTTCACATCTCGAGCATCTCGATCGGCGTCCAGGAGGCGAGCGCCGCAGGAACGATCACGGTCAACGTCGACAACTACAGCGGTGCGCTCGACGGCAGCACGGTCGTTCCCGGATCGGTGATCGGCACCGGCACCGTTCAACCGGCGAACACGAGCGGCGAGACCGGCGAGACGGTGACGGCGAACGTCAGTGCCGACATTCCGGCCGGTGGCAAGTTCGTCGTC
>DATJXL010000033.1:0-17161 GCA_035500135.1 Kofleriaceae bacterium | reverse complement strand
CCGGATATCCGGCAGCTCCGCACGCGCGACCTCTATCACGCGATTCGCCGCGCGACGCTCGCCGCCCTGCGCCGCGATGACTTTCGCATCGTCCACCTGTCGATCCAGCACGATCACGTTCACCTGATCGCCGAGGCCGATGGCCGCCTGCAACTGTCCCGCGGCGTGCGCGCGTTCGAGATCTCCGCCGCGCGCCAGATCAATCGCGCCATCTCGGCGCGTCGTCCCGCGCGGCCTCGCACGGGCGCCGTGTTTCCCGACCGCTACCACGCGCGCGTCCTGAGCTCGCCGAAGTCAGTGCGCGCCGCGATCTGCTACGTCGTCAACAACTGGCGCAAGCACGGCGAGGATCGCACCGCGCTGCTCCGCGGCTACGAGATCGATCCGTTCTCGAGCGGGATCACGTTCACCGGCTGGCGCGAGCTCGCGGGCCGCGCGTGGCTGTGGCAGCCGCCGCCGAGCTACGAGCCGCTGCGCGTGCGGCGCCCGCGCTCGTGGTTGCTCGCGCACGGCTGGCGGCGCGCCGGCGCGATCGGCGTTCGAGATGTTCCGGGCACGAGCTCGAGACCCGAGATGTGACGAATCGTCAGAGCCAAGCTAGTGCGAGGTCGTCGGGCGCTTCTTCGGCGGCCGCTTCTTCTTCTTCGTCACGGACGCCGGCGTCGGATTCGTCGCCGCGGGCGTCGCGACCGCGGCATCGGGCGGCGCTGCCCCGGCATCGGCAGCGGGCGCGGCATCGGCTGCTGGCGCGGCATCGGCAGCGGGCGCGGCATCGGCTGCGGGTGCGGCTGCGGCTGCGGCTGCGGGAGCGGGTGCTGGTGCTGGTGCGGCTGCGGGCGAGCTCGGAGCCTCACGACCGAACGCGCCGAACGCGTAGACGCCGGCGGCGCCGCCCGCGGCGGCGACGAGCACGCCCGAGATCACCCAGCGCGCGCGCGACCGGCGGGGCTTCGGCGGCGGCGCGAACTCGTCGGCGCCGACCACCACGCCCTTCCACATGCTCTGGTCGTGCTTGGGAATGGCAGGCTGCTTCGAAATGGCAGGCGCAGGCTGCTTCGAGACCGAGACGACCTGGCTCTCCGACAACGGCATCGTCGAATTCCCTTTGTCGTCGGACCGGCTCATCGCGACGAGCTTACCACTCGCGCGCACGCGACCCGTGGACTAGGATCGCGCCCACGGTGGCTGCCGAGCTCACAGGATCGCGAGCCGCACCGCTCGAGCCATCGCACGCGCTGGTCGCGCTCGAGGATGCGGATGACCGCGAGCAGATCTTCGAGGTGCTGCTGCGCGCCACGCGGTCGCGCGCGCGCTACGCCGCGCTCGTGTCGGTGCACGGCGATCACCTGCGCGGCCGGCGGGCGAGCGGCGAGCCCGGCCTCGACGCGACGAGCGTCGCGACGCTGAAGCTCCCGCGCAACGTCGTGCCGGCGTTCGAGACCGCGATCGCGTCGCGCGCGCCGTCGGTCGGGCCGCTCGCGGCGACCGAGCCGTTCGTCGACGGCATGCTCGAGCTGCTCGGCGGGCCGACCCAGGCCGCGCTCGTGTTGCCGGTCGCGATCGGTGCGCGCGTGGTCGCGTTGATCGTCGCGCATCGCGGCGGGCAGTCGCTCGCGCTCGCGGACGTCGCCGACCTGTTGCCGGTGAGCGTGGCAGCGAGCCCCGCACTCGCGCGCGTGCTCGCGACGCGCGGCAAGGCGGCGCCCGAGAAGCCGCGCGCCGAGACGGTCGGCTACGAGATCGAGGTCATCGTCCCGGATGCGGCGAAGCAGCGCGACGCGCTCGTACAGCTGCGCGCCGACCATCACTGGGAAGAGCTCGCCGACGCGATCCGCGCGCTCGTACGCGAGGGCATGGACACCGGCGAGCCCGACGAGGACGAGCAACTCGATCTCTTGCTCGAGCTCGGGCAGGTCGAGGCCGAGCGGCTCGCGCGGCCGGAGCGCGCGGTGGAAGCGTGGCGGAGCGCGCAGACGATCGACGCGAGCGACGCGCGCGTGCTCGACGCGTTGCAGGCGCTGTTCGTGCAGCAGGGCCGGTGGGCCGAGTGCGCCGAGCTGCTCGACAAGCGGGTCGCGCTGGCCGAGCAGCCCGCGCAGCGCATCGCGCTCCTGCTCGAGCTCGCGACGATCGCGAACGAGCGGCTCGACGACGGCGAGGCCGCGATCGCGGCGTACGAGCGCATCCTGCACTGGGAGCCCGAGCATGACGAGGCGACGCGCGCGCTCGAAGCGCTGTATTCCGCGCGCGAGCAATGGGAGCCGCTGGCCGCGCTGCTGCTCGATCGCGCGTCGCGCCAGCACGACGCGCAGCAAGCAGTCGCCGCACTCGAGGCCGTCGCACAGACCTACGAGGATCGCGTCGGCGATCTGCGCGCCGCGTTCCTCGTCTGGCTCGCGATCGTGCGCCGCGAGCCCGCGCGCGACGGCGTGATCGATCAGCTCGCGCGCCTCGCGCCGGGCGCGAACGCGTGGCCCGAGCTGCTCGTCGAAGGCACCGCGCTCGCCGAGGAGCTCGAGCCGGCGCATCCGGCGATCGCCGCGCGCGTCTGGCACCTGGTCGCGACGTGGTCACGCGATCACGCAGCGGATCGCGAAGCTGCCGCGACCGCGCTCGATCGCGCCGTTCATCTCGAGCAGGACCGCGGCATGCGCGGCGAGATCTATGCCGAGCTCGCGGCGCTGTACGAGAGTGGGCTCGGCGATCCGGGTGAGGCGATCGCGTGCTACGAGCTCGCGCTCGCCGACGAGCCCGAGGCGACCGCGGTGCTCGCCGCGCTGCATCGGCTGTACCGGCAGACCGAGGCCTGGGCATCGCTCGCCGAGCTGCTGCCGCGCGTGATCGCCGTGCACGACACGCCGAGCGAGCGACCGCGCGTCGTCGAGCTACATGTCGAGCTCGGAGAGCTGTGCGAGCGGCTGGGGCGTCCCGACGACGCGATCGCCGCGTTCACGGCCGCGCTCGCGCTCGAGCCCGGTCACGCACCGGCGTTCACAGGCATCACCCGCGTCTACGCGGCGACCGGCCAGACCGAGGCGCTACTCGACGCGAAGGAGGCCGAGCTCGAACGCGCCGATCGCGGCGAGCACGCGCAGCGCTACGCCGAGCTCGCCGCCGCGTGGCACGGGCGCGGCAATTTCGATCGCGCGATCGCGTGCTGGGAGCGCTCGCTCGCGGCCGACCCGACGAGCGTGCCGTCGCGGCGGGGGCTGGCTGCCGCGTTGCGCGCGAGCGAGAACTGGGCCGCGCTCGCGATCGCGCTGCGCCAGCTCGCCGAGGCCGCCGGCGAACCGGCCGAGCGAGGCGCGCTGCAGCTCGATCTCGCGAGCGTGCTCGAGACCAAGCTCGACGACGTCGACGGCGCGATCGCCGCCTATCAAGCAGCGCTCGCCGCCGATCCGAGCCAGCGCGCCGCGCTCGCGTCGCTTGCCGCGCTGTACGATCGCGCGGGCCAAGCGAAGGCGGCGATCGCCGTGCTCGAGCGCTTGCTCGCGCACACGACCGCCGAGCCGCGCGCGCGTGCCGACGTGTTCCAGCGCCTCGGTCACGCGCAGCTCACCGAGCGCGACACCGATGCCGCACGTCACCAGTTCGAGCAAGCGCTCGCGCTCGATCTCGATAGCGCCGCCGCGCACGAGGGCATGGCGCGCGTGCACCTGTTGCAGGACGAGCTGGTCGCGGCTGCGGCCGAGCTCGTGCGCGCGGGCGAGCTCGCGGCCGACGAGCACGACAAGCTGCGCTGCTTCACCGACGCGGCGTGGGTGTATCGCCATCGCCTGCACGACAGCGAGCGCGCGCGCCAGCTCCTGCATCTCATCCTCGATCTCGCGCCCGAGCATGCCGACGCGAAGCAAGCGCTCGCCGAGCTGCTGCAAGATACCCACCAGTGGGAGACGTTGTGGCCTCACCTCGAGCAGGAGGTCGCGCGCGCGAAGGCCGATGCGAGCCTGCCTGCCGGCGAGCGCGCCGACATCTACGCGCGGGCCGCGCGCTGCGCACTCGAGCTCGATCGCTTCGCCGCTTCGCTCGAGCTGTACGAGCAGGCGTGCGCGCTCGATGCCACGCCCGCGCTGCACGTCGAGCGTGCGGAGGCGCTGTATCGCAGCAAGTCGCTCGATGCCGCTGCGGCCGCGTACCAGACGATCGTGCTGCGCTTCGCGCAGGCGCTCGAGCCGGACAAGCTCGCCGCGGTGTATCGCCGGCTCGCCGAGATCCACACCGCGCTCGGCAAGCTCCCGCAGGCGCAGCTGTTCCACCAGAAGGTGCTCGAGCTCGAGCCGACGAACCACGCCACGCTCGCCGAGCTCGCGAAGCTGCACGCGGCGCGCGGTCGCTTCGACGAAGCGATCGCGAGCCTGCGCGGGATCCTGCCCGACGCGGAGCCGGCCGAGCGCGTGCGCTTGCTCGAGCAGATCGGCGATCTCTATCGCGACCAGCTCAAGAATCCGCCGCGCGCGATGTCGACCTACATCGAGGCGCTGGAGATCGATCCCGCGAACCGGCGCATCCTGCAGCGCCTGCTCGATCTGCAGTCGGCGGCCGGGCAATGGAAGGCCGCGGCCGAGACGATCGGGCGCTTCCTCGAGCACGAGACCGATCCGGCGCGGCGCGCCGCGTATCACCTCGCGGCCGCCGAGATCCGGCGCACCGAGCTCAAGGACAAGCCGGGCGCGCTCGACGCCTACGAGCACGCGCTCGACGAGCTGTTTCGCGAGGAGCCGCTCGCAGCGGCGACGCGTGCGCGCGGGCTCGAGACGTTTCGCATCGTCGACGAGCTGGTCACCACCGACAAGAACTGGAAGCAGCAGGAGCACGCGTATCGCCGGATGATCAAGCGGATGCCGCCGGGCGATCCGGTGCTCGTGGCGCTGTGGCACGCGCTCGGCGAGATCTATCGCACGCGGCTCAAGCACTACCAGAGCGCGATCGCGGCGTTCGAGGTCGCGCACGGCCTCGATGCCGACAAATCGCCCGAGCGCGCGAGCATCCTCGCCGAGCTGTACGCGCTGCGTGGTCCCGATCAATCGCAGGTCATCAAGCGCGCGGCGAAGCTCGTCGAGGCCGATCCCGACAACGTCGACGCGTACCGCGCGCTCGAACGCAACGCGATCGAAGCCGGCCGCACCGACGAGGCGTGGTGCTGCGCGCGTGCGCTCGTGTTCCTCAAGAAGGCAGGCGCCGGCGAGCAGGCGCTGTACCAGCGCTACCAGGCCGAGGAGACGCGCAAGGCGATCGGGATCCTCGACGAGGACGCCTGGGCGAACGTCCGCCACGCGGACGAAGACCGCACGGTGAGCGCGATCTTCGCGCTCGTGTGGGAAGGGCCGACGAGCCTGCGCGCGGGTCCGGCGAAGACGTTCGAGCTCAAGCCGAAGGATCGGCTGCCGCTCGAGGACGGCACGCGCGTGATCGCGAAGATCTTCCGCCACGCGTCGCGCGTGCTGAACGTGCCGCTGCCCGACGTCTACGTCCAGCCGCGGCGCGCCGGGCGCCTCTTGCTCGCGAACGTGATCGAGCGCGGGCGCCTGCAGCCGGCCGTGCTCGTCGGACGCGATCTGATGAGCGGCTATCGCGACGTCGAGCTCGCGGCCACGGTCGGCGCGATGCTCGCGCTCCTTCGCCCGGCGTATCACCTGCGGCTCGCATTGCCTTCGCTCGAAGAGCTCGAGGCCACGCTCGGTGCCGCCGCCGAGCTCGGCGGGCGGCCCGGCATGGCGCGCCCGCAGCTCGCGCAAGCGCAGGCGACGGTCGCCGCCGAGATCCAGCGCTACCTCGCGCCGGCTGCCGCCGCGAAGCTGCGCGCGCTCGTCACGCGCTTGCCCGACCGCGTCGATCTCGCGCGCTGGCGCGTCGCGGTCGACATGATGGCGCAGCGCGCCGGGCTGCTCGTGTGCGGCGAGCTCGCCGCCGCAGCGCGCATGCTGTCGACCGACGCGCTCGTCGGCAGCGTGCGCCCGAACCAGCGCGTGCAGGATCTCGTCAGCTACTCGGTGTCGCCGGCGTACTTCAGCGTACGCGCGCACCTCGGCGTCGCGGTCGGCTGATCACCGCGCTCAGCACCCGCTCGTGTGCTTCGGAAAAAACGGCGGCGGCTTGACGTCGGAGCCCGGGTCCTTGCGCGCGTCGTCGAAGCAGCCGATGCGGCGGAACACGGTCGGCTCGTTGACCATGAGGCCACCGTCGTTGTTCAGTGCCTGGAACTCCTGGCGCGCGGGATCGAGCTTGCCGGTGAACTGGTCCGGGTTGTAGCCGACCATCGGCTTGCCACACACCACTTCGGTGCGTTCGTAGTCGCTGCCGCCGAACCTGACCACGCCGTTCGTGAACGTGCCGCGACCGATCATCTTGCCCTTGTTGCGGCGAACGCACGGCACCGGTGGCTCGGGCGTGACTTGGGGGCCCACCCAGTCGTCGACGTAGATCGTGCCGGTGAGCACCGACCCGTCCGGCCCGTCCTCGTGGATCTCGAGCGTGAACTCGTACCACTCGTCCTCGGAGTAACTGAACGCGAGCGACCGCCAGCGGCCCGCCATCGGGCTCGAGCACTCGGCCGGCGGTGGCAGCCGCGCGCGCTGTTCCTCGATCGTCGCCGGCGCGTCGCGCGGGCCGACGATCAGCGTGCCGAGCAGCGCCGCGATCGCCATGGTCCGCAGCCCGCGCATCTCCATACAATGCCACGAGTTGTAGGACGTCGATCCAGTTGGCGGCATGGGTCGTAGGTCAGGCGAGGGAGAACATGATCAAGCCTCTTCTTGGCCTCGCGATGGCCGTCGCGTTCGGGCTCGCCGCTGGCGCCTGCGGACCGGACAACAAGCTGCACGTCGCCGACGATGCCGGCGTCGGCCCCGGCTCCGATGCGGGCTCGGGCGCCGCCACGCTCACGACGTACGTGATCGATCTCGTCACCAACCATTCGAGCGATCCGACGCCCGCGCCGTACACCGCATTCGGGAGCCTGCCGGATCCCGATGGCAGCAGCAACAACACCGGCGCCTACACGAGCCTGTTCCCGTAGCCGAAAGGTGCACTCGTGACGAAGCTGAAAGCACTGGCAGCACTCGCTTGCATCGCGTCCGCCTGCGGCGGCCACTCGGCCTCGCAGCCCGCGACCACTCCGAAATCCTCCGCGCCGCCGAGCGCGAGCGCGGGCTCGCCCGCCGCACCGCAAGAGCTGTACGAACGGCTCGGCGGGCAGCGCGCGATCGTCGCCGTCGTCGATGACTTCATCGACCGCGTCGCCGCCGACTCGCGCATCAAGCTGCGGTTCGCGAACACCGACATCCCGCGGCTGAAGTCGCTGCTCGTCGAGTTCGTGTGCATGGCGACCGGCGGCCCCTGCCACTACTCCGGCCAGGACATGGAGACCTCGCACGCCGGCATGGAGCTCGTCGAAGACGAGTTCAACGCGCTCGTCGAAGATCTCGCGGCCACGCTCGACAAGTTCAAGGTGCCCGCGAAGGAGAAGGGCGAGCTGCTCGGCGCGCTCGGCCCGCTCGAGCCGCGCATCGTCGCGCCGAAGGCGTCGCTGCACCCGGTCAGTGCCGACAAGCTCGAGAAGGCGCAGGCGTTGCTCGCCAAGATCGCGGACCCGACCGCGCACGAGATGATGGAGGCGGCGCTGGTCGCGGCCAAGCGCGGCCAGCGCAACTACGCCGACCAGCTGTTCTCGCGCGTCGAGATCGCGGTCGGCCCCGCGCTGGTCGCGGCGGCGGCGCCGGCGTTCCGCGATGGCGCGCCGCGCCGCATCGACTCGCCGATCACGCAGATGCCGAAGGACACGCCGCCACAGCCTCGGCTCGTCGGAAGCTCCGACGAGGACAGCCCGTCCGCGACGCCGATGCCGGCCTCGCTGCACGGCACGATCACGGTCGACGGCAAGCCGCTCGACGGCGTCGGGCTCGTCGAGCTGTATCCGATCGGCATGACCTACGCGAAGCGCACGCCGAAGCATCGCGTCGTCGAGCAGCGCAACAAGCAGTTCCTGCCGCACCTGCTCGCGATCCCGCCCGGCTCGACGGTCGCGTTCCCGAACTACGACGACTTCTATCACAACGTGTTCTCGAGCTCGGCGACACAGCCGTTCGACATCGGCATGTACAAGAGCGGGCAGTCGCGCGAGATGAAGTTCGACAAGGTCGGCCTCGTGCGGCTCGGCTGCAACGTCCACGCGAGCATGGCGTCGTTCATCTTCGTCATCGACGCGCCGGCGTACGTGCCGGTCGACGGCTCGAAGGAGTTCAACTTCCGCAGCCTGATGCCGGGCAAGTACAAGGCGCGCGTGTGGAGCGAGCGCAGCAACGAGCCCACCGAGTCCGAGATCAAGATCCGCGACGGCGTCAACGCGATCACGTTCGACGTCAAAGGTGATGCGCCGCGCGGTCCGAGCGCCGACAAGTTCGGCAACCCACGCCAACCCGCTTCTCACTGACAGGCTTGCCATGACCCACAAACTTGCCGCCCTCCTCGTCGTCGCCGGCGCCACCGCCGCGAATGCCCAGCCCGAAACCGCCGAAACCGCGTTCCAGCGCGGCCGCGCGGCCGCGAAAGCGGGCCACATCCACGAAGCGTGCGAAGCGTACGCCGCGAGCGAGAAGCTCGCCGCGATCGCGGTGACCGAGATGGCGCTCGCCGACTGCTACGAGCAGGACGGCAAGCCGATGTCGGCCGCGCGCATGTATCGCAAGGCCGCCGACCAAGGTGGCGATGCCGCGCAAACGAAGACCGCGCTCGCGAAGGCCGCGAAGCTCGAGGCGCGCGCGCCGAAGCTGCGGTTCGCGATCAACCCGAAGCCGCCCGGCCTCGTGATCAAGGTCGACGGCGTCGCGATCGACGGCACCGACGAGGTGCAGGTCGACACCGGCCCGCACGAGGTGATCGCGACGGCGCCGGGCTACGAAGGCCACGCGTCGGCGCCGGTCGATCGCGAGAAGACGATCCTCGACGTCATCATCAGGATGGAGCCGAAAGCCGAGCCAGCGCCCGCACCGGCTCCGGCGCCCGCCCCCGCAGCGGTGCCGACTCCGGCAGCCGCTGCGGCAGGTGCGCCGGCGGCCGAGCCAGCGCCCGCGCAGGTACCCGCCGAGGCTGCGAGCGCCGGCCACCGCCAGCGCAACGGGATCATCCTCGGCTCGGTCGGCGTCGCGGCGATCGTCGGCTCCGTGATCGCCTACGAAGCGTCGTCTACGAAGTTCGACGACGTGAACCGGCTGTGCCCGAGCTCGACCTGCCCGACCACGGGCGCGCTGTCGGAAGCGCAGTCCAAGCAGGACGACGGCCACACGCTGCGCGGGGTCTCGATCGGCATGGGCATCGGCGGCGTGATCCTCGCAGCGGCCGGCAGCTACCTGATGTTCGCGCCGCACCACGACGAGTCGCACGTGTCGCTGCACGTCGATCACTCCGGCGCCGGCGTCGCGTACGAGCTGCGGTTCTAGGCGAGCCCTGGCGAGCCGTCCTGGCCGGACATAGGTTACCGTCCCGGCATGGCACGACGACCGCTCGGGTTCGAGCTCGCGGTCGTCGTGCTGGTCTCGGCCGCGGTGCTGATTCCGGGAATCGCGAGCTACACGCTCGTCGATCCGTGGGAGACGCACTACGGCGAGGTCGCGCGCATGATGCTGCAGGACCACGACCTCGTGCACATGCAGTGGCCCGGTGCCGGTCCCGACGGCAATCGCGACGACAACGAAGGCTTTCGCTCCAAGCCCGTCCTCACGTTCTGGATGATGGCCGCGAGCATGCGCTCGCTCGGGCTCGCGCGCGACGGCGGCTACTCGGGCGAGCTCGCATCGACGCACCGCACGCTACTCGCGATCCGGCTGCCGTTCGTGCTGTCCGCGATCTTCGGGCTCGCGATCATGTGGTGGATGCTCGCGCGCCTGGTGTCGCGACGGCTCGCGTGGCTCGCGTTGCTCGTCGTCGGCTCGACACCGATGTACGCGCTGATCGGGAGGCAGGGCATCCCCGACATGCCGCTGACCGCAACGGTGATCGGCGCGATCGCGTTGTTCGTGCTCGCGATCGAGGACGGCGATCGACCGATCGCGCCGATCGCGCGGATCCGGATCGGGCGGCGCTTCGTCGCGCTCGACGCGCGCCTCGTCCTGCTCGTGCCCGCGATCGGCTTCGTGGTGTGGCAAGCGGCGTACTACGCGAGCTACTTCACCGCATCGCCTGCTCTCGTCTCGAGCCCGATCCCGACCGCGATCTGGCTGCCCGCGCTGACGGTCGGGCTGCTCGTGCCGCTGTGGTCGGGCTGGACGCGCTGGATCCTGCGCGCGGTCGGTCTCGATCGGTACACGTGGGCGACGCGCGTGTTCGGCTTCGCGCCGATCACGACGATGCGCCAGCTCTACTTGCTCGCGTGCTACTCGCTGCTCGGCGTCGGCGTGCTCGCGAAGGGACCACCCGGCCTCGTCGTCGTCGGCGGCGTCGGCATCGCGTACATCGTGACCTGCAACCGGTGGCGCGCGCTGTTCGCAGGCGCGTTCGAGCTCAAGCGCGGCGTGTGCTTGCTCGTCGCGACCGCGCTGCCGTGGCACCTCGCGATGTTCATGACGGACGGCATTCGCTTCGTCGACGAGTACTTGATGACGCACATCCTCGATCGCGGCTTCGCCGATCCCGACAAGTCGACCGGCACGTTCGAGTACTACACGCAGCAGGTCGGCCACGGCATGTGGCTGTGGGCCGCGCTGATCCCGGCTGCGCTCGCGGCGGCGGCCGTACATGCACGCCGCGACACGCGCGAAGGCCGCGTGCGCTTCGTGATCGCGCTGTGGGCGATCGTCGGCGTCGCCGTGTTCTGCCTCGTGCAGACGAAGTTTCACCACTACATCCTGCCGGTCGTGCCCGCGCTCGGCATCCTCGTCGCGTTCCTGCTCGACGACATCGCCGGCGGGCGCTACCGGCTGCATCCGCTGTTCGCCGCGCTCGGCATCGCGATCGTGCTCCTGATCGGCCGCGACCTCGCCTGGCAGCCCGAGCGCTGGATCGACATGTTCGTGTTCCGCTACGACCGGCCGTGGCCGTCGGCCGAGCCGTGGTCGATCGATCCGTCCGACGGTTTTCTCGTGCTCGCCGTCGTCGCGGCGCTCGCGCTCGTCGTCGCGGCGACGCGCTGGCGCCGGCTCGGCGTCGCGGCGCTCGGCGCCGCCGGCGTCGCGATCGTCGTGTGGGCGCTGCAGGTGTACATGCCGATCGCCGGCATGCACTGGGGCATGGGCGATGCGGTGCGCACGTATTACCGCGAGCGCTCGATCTACGGCGAGAAGGTCGTCTACTTCGGCTACGGCGAGCTGTTCGACGACTGGCGCGGCGCGAGCGCCACGTGGACGTTCGACACGGTCATTCCCGACCGCATGCAGGTCGGCCAACCGATGACGCTGACGATCGAAGTGCGCAAGGCGGAGGACGAGCGCGTCGTCGAGCTCGACCTGCCGCTCGTCGGAACCGCGACCGCGATCGGCGCGCACTCGATCGAGGTCACGCTCGCCGCGAATGAACGCGCGAAGCTCGATGCCTTGATCGCGCGCGGCGAGCACGGCAAACGGGGCCGTCCGCCGGTGCGCGTCGTCGACGCGGATCGTCTGATCGCACTGGCGCTGTACTGGCGCGGCGAGAACTTCTGGTCGCAGGAAGAGGTGTGGGGGTTCTTGCCCGAGATGAAGACGTCGTTCCCGAACGGCGGCAACAACGAGTGGAACAAGTTCATCACCAACCGTACGCTTGCCCCACTCGGCCGCCGCTACTTCATCCTCACCGAGACGCGAGCGATCACCGGGCCGCGCGGCTCGCTGCCCACGCCGCGCGCGAAGGACACCTACGAGGTCCTCGACACGACCAGCAACAAGTTCGGGCTCGCGGCGTTTTACTTGTGACTCGGAAGTCGCGCAACGAGCGCGCGTACGGTGTGTCTGCTCTGCGTGAAGGTGGCAGCGGTCGTCCTGTTGGTTTGCGCCAGCTCGGCCGCGCTTGGCGATCCGACGGCCGAGGTCGCCGTCCGTCGTCGCGTGTATCGGCGCTACCGGCCGTGGACCGCGATCGCCTCGCTTGGCGGCGGTTTCGATCAGGCGTCCAACGCGGATGTGCGCGACATCCTCGCCGCCGCGCTGACGATGCGCCGCGAGTACGAGTGGGCGATGTGGGCGATGCTTCTGCGTGTCGATTGGACCCGGCGCGGCGACGTCGATGCAATCGGCGCGACGCTCGGCCCCGAGATCCGGCTGTCGCACGAGAGCGACGCGAAGCTCTGGCTCGGCGGCGGCGCGCGCGTCGAACAGCGCTTCGGGTTCTTCGCCGCCGCGTGGCTCGCGCTTCGTCCGCCGATGTCGCGATTATCGTTCGAGCTGTCCGCCGACGACGGTGCTCACGATCGCGTGGTGCTGATCAGCGCTGGCGCTGCGTGGCCGTGACTACGACGCCGACGCCTGCAGCGGGCCCGCGGCGGGCGGGTGCTTCTTCACCTGCGTCATGAACTTCATGATCTTGCCCTTCATCGTCGCGGTGTCGGGCACCTTGCCGACCTCGATGAGCAGGATCGCGGCCTTGTTCGCCTTCATCCAGGCGTCGACCTTCGCGTGCACGTCCTTCGGCGCGGCGGTATCGCCCCCGAACTTGTCGTAGTAGGCGTAGCCGACGTTCTTGTCGGGATCGTAGCCGGCGAGCGTGAGCTGGACGCCGTCGAAGCTGAGCTGGTAGTTGCTCTTGAGCTGGAGCTTGCCTTCCTTGGCCATCTGCCAGCTCACGTACGCCTCGACCTCCGACGGATCCCACATGTCCTCGGCGGGACCGATGCCGCCGCCTTCGCGATGCACCTTGAACTTCGGCATCTGCGCGGCGAGCGGCTGGCCGTCGATCGAGCCGTTGACGAGCAGCGCCGGATCGACCGGGGGCGGCGGCGGAGGCGTCGGCGGATCCGCGGGCGGAGGCGCCGGCATGCTCTGCTGCGGCGGAGGCGCCGGCTGGTCGGCCGCGACCGGCGTCGGCGTCGGCGTCGGCGCGGGCTCCTGCGTGACCGGCGCCGGCTCGCTCACCGGCGCCGGCTGCTTCGGCGCCGGCGCGCTTCCGCCGCAACCGGCGAGGAGCGTCGCGCCGCCGAGCAGGCCGGCCTTCAGGTACGCCTCGCCACGCGTCGGGAACTCGGGACGGCTGCCGGTCTTCACCGGCCTGGCTGCGAGCCCGCGCTGGCTCGCGGCCGGGGACGGCTTGCCTACAACGGGTAGCTTCTTCTTCATGTGGACGTTGCTCCCTCTCCGGATCGGGTCGTCGTGCGGATCTGCGCCAGCTTCGGATAGAGCTTGCGCAAGAAGATCGGGTTCTGCTCGCGCCACAGCGTGTTGCCCACGCGGTCGGCGATCGGCACCATCACGCGCTCGTGCTCGCACAGCGCCGGCGCCGGCGTGTCGATGCGCCCGGTCGCCGAGTAATGCTCGCACGCGCACTCGTTCGCGCAGCGGCCGTCGTTGTACGAGCAGTCGCCGCACGGGCTCTTCGGCGCGTGCGACGCGGCGCGGATCTCGTCGAGCTTGTGCGGGATGAAGCCCTGCCACACGTCGCCGAGACGCGGCACGGTGTCTTCCTCTTCCTTCACCCAGCGCACGCACGGATAGATGTTGCCCGACGGCGCGATCGAGATCTGCGACGTGCCGACGTCGCACCGGATCGAGATGCCCTCGGCGCCCTTCGCGTGGTTGATCCACTTGTCGTCGAACAGGTTGAGGTAGAGGTCGTCGCCGCGGCGCATGCGCGCGAGGTAATCCTCGGCGACGAGCTCGTACTGGCGCGACAGCTCGGCGACATCGGCCTCCGACCACGGCTGCGTGATGTCGGGCTTGATGATGAGGAAGCGGAACCCGGCGTCGAACAGGAAGCGAATGCCGTCGGCGGCGAACTTCAGATTGGTCGGCGTGACGACGACCGACGCCATCATGCCGGGGTTGTGCTCGAGGAAGCGCGGCAGCTTCTTCGCGAGCGCCTCGAACGAGCCATGGCCCGATTCGGTGATGCGCTCGGCGTCGTGCATCGCCTGGTTGCCGTCGATCGACAGGATGAAGATCAGATCGTGCTGCTCGAAGAACGCGAGGTGCTCTTCCTTGATCAGGAGCCCGTTCGTGTTCATGCGGAACACGGCGTGCACGCCGCGCTCGTCGGCGACCTTCTCGGCGTGCAGCACCATCTCGCGGAGCGTGTCGAACGCCATCATCGGCTCGCCGCCGAAGAACGAGAACACGGCGCGCTGGCCGTGCTCCTTCGCGTGGTCGACGATGAACTCGGCCGACCGCTTCGCGGTCTCGACCGTCATCTCGCGCGCGAACTTCGCGCCGGTGAAGCAATAAGGGCAGCGCAGATTGCAATCGTGGGTGAGGTGCACGAGCGCGTTCATCTAGGCCCTCGCATGACGCTAACAGGTGTTCTGTCACAGCTCCAGCAGGACTGCCAATGTATCCGTCACGGTCGAGCCGTCGGCGTTGACCACGACCTTGCCGACCCGCGCGGTCATGGACTTGCAGGCCACGCGGGCGCTGGTGAGCGCGCATGCGGTGACCTCGCCGTCGGCGTTGCCATCGATGATCGCGTGACGATCGCCGTGCTGGTAGTAGTCGCGGCCGGCGGTCGAGGCGTCCGCGCCGACGGGATGCACCTTCGCGATCGCGATGTCGCTCGCGTGCGCGCTCGCAGCCTCGAGCTCGCGCGGTGTCTTCGCCACGACGTGGCCGCGCACGATCAGGACGGTTGCTGGCTCGTAGTTGCCGCCGTACACGCGCACGATCACGTCGATCCGGACACCGGATGGCCAGCGCAGTTGCTGGCCCTGGCCGGGCGAGATCGTGCGCTCGCCGTCGCCGGCCGTCGCGATCAGGCCAGGTGGGCTCGCGCCGGGCGGCAAGTTGACGAGCGAGTAGCTGCGGTCGCTGCCCACCGGCATGCGCACCGTCCACGTCGCGTCGCCGGCGCGGTACCGCACGAACGCGTCGAGCTGGCGCGGGTTCGCAGCCTCGATCGCGCCGGCCACGGCCGTGGTCTTCGCCAGCTTGATGACGATCGCGCCCTCGCCGACGAGCCGCGGCGTCGCGCGGCCGTCGGGCGCCTCGGCGAGGATCGCGGCACCGGGCACCGCGTGGATCGCGAACGTGCCGTCGGCCGCGGAGGTCGCGATGTCGCCGTCGACGAGCCTGGCGTCGCGATACGCGCGCACCGGGTCGCCTTCGAGATCGCCCGTCCAGGCGACGACGGTGGCACCGGCGACCGGCGCGCCGGTCTTGTCGAGGACCTTGCCCGAGCGCTCGACGCCGGGCGGCGTGCGCGGCTCGTGCGACACGATGTGATCGACATGCTTGTGCGCGTTCTTGAGATCGCCGGCCTCGAACGCGATCTGGCCGCGTAGCGCGGCGAGCTCCGCCGGGACCTCGGCGTGCGCGGCCTTGAGCGCCTCGGCGGCGGTTCTCGTCACCGTCGTGGCGTCGTCGAGCGCGTGCTCGTCGTTGCGGCGGAGCTCGAACTCGGCCTCGCGGATCGCGGCGGCGGCGAGGCGCCGCGAGTCGCCGAGCGAGTCGAAGAGGCGCCGCGCCTCGACCGCGAGCTCGATCGCCTTCTTGAATGGCTTGCCGGTCGCGACGCTGTGGGCGTGGGCGGCGGCGATGTCGGCCTCCAGCAACTTCAGCTGTGCGGCGTGGACCGGCTCGTCGCCCGCGGCGTGCACCGCGCCTTCGGCATAGCTGCGCAGCCTCGTGATCTCTTCGGGCAGCGCGTCCACCACGCGCACGTCGTCGGACCACCCGGGGTGCGCGAGCTCCTGCTCCGACGCCTCGAGCTGGCCGATCCACACGTCGGCGACGCTGAGCACGTCGTGTACGCCGGTCGCGATCGCGAACGCTTGATCGAAGTGCTTGCGCGCATCGTCGGGATCGAGGAGTCGCAAGTACGTGGTCGCGGCTGCAAGCTCGACGTAGCCCTGGAGCGGCTTCCAGCCGAGCTGCTCCGCTTCGGCCTTGATCTGCTCGTACCTCTTCTCGAGCTCGTCGCCTCGCGCGCGATGCATCGCCGCCAGCTCGGCGGCGACGGCGAAGATCTTCGAGCGCAGCGGCTGTTCGCGCGGGAGCGAAGGCGGCCCGACCGGCGACGGACCCTCGCACACGCCGAGCGTCGGGATCATCGCCGGATCGAATGCCTCGGGATGGTTCGCGAACAGCTGCGCGACCGTCGCGGCACTGTCGCGCACCCCGAGCATGCAATCGACGCGCGCCTGGAAGTGCTGCGCGCCCGGATCCTGGCAGGTGCCCGCGTAGCTTCGAGTCCACTTGTCTTGCCAGTCCTCGAATGCTTTCTCGATCTGGGGGCTCGCGGCGAGCTTCTCGCGCACGCCCGCCGGCCATGCATCGGCGAGCTCGACCTCGGCCGGCCGACACGGCGACGGCGGCGGCGGCACGTCCGCGTGCGATCGCGTGACGAAGACGATCGCGGCCGCAGCCGCGACCGCCAGCACCGCCGCGGCATACGGCCAGCGCACGCGCGTCCGCGTCGCGCGCTCGAGTGCGGCGAGCAGCGCCGCGAGATCGGGCCAGCGCTTCGCCGGATCGCGAGCGAGCCCGCGCGCGAGCACGGCGCGCACTTGATGGGGCAGCTTCGCGGTCACCCGCTCGATGCCGGACTCGACCGAGCGCTTGAGCTCGTCGAGCGTCGCGCCGCGAAACGGCCGCTCGCCGGCGAGCGCTTGCCACGCCGTGACGCAATACGCGAACTGATCGGTGCGCGGATCCGGAGAAGCGCCCGCATATTGCTCGGGCGCCATGTACGCGGGCGTGCCGACGAGCGCGCCGGTGCGCGTCAGCGGCGACTCGAGGACGTTGTCGCTGCGCCGCGCCGCGACCTGCACCGTCGCATCGAGCGCGGCGTCGCCGGCGGGAGACGCGGGCAGTGTGGCCTCGACGGCCGCCGGGTCGGGCTCGACGCCCGCGATGCCGCGCGCGAGCCCGAAATCGGTGACGAGCACGCGGCCGTCGCGTGCGCGCAGCACGTTGTGCGGCTTGAAGTCGCGATGCACGAGCCCGGCGGCGTGCGCGGCCGCGAGCCCTCGCCCGGCCGCGACGAACGAGGCCACGATCTCGGTCTGCGGTCGCTTCTCGGCGCGCACCCAGTCGGCGAGCGTGGTCCCGTCGATCAG
>DATJXL010000032.1:0-3318 GCA_035500135.1 Kofleriaceae bacterium | reverse complement strand
CCAGCCCTCGAACGCAGCGCACCAGGCGCGAAGCTCACGCGCGCGCTTGGGTGCCACCTCGATCGTCGTCGCCTTGCCCGTCAGCAGGGGGCGCAGCTCGGGTGGTGGGTGCTTGGCGTCGCGCGCCGCGCGTGATCAACGCCAATTAGAATTGCCGGTAAGCGCCAACTAATCTTGCCGGTCGCCGAGCCCACGGTGAACACCACCGACGGCGACCGCGTCGGGGCTGGAGAAGACGCCACCAGGATGGTGAGTCGCGCGTCCAACATCACTTGACTTTCTTCTTCGCCTTCGGTTCAGGCGTTGTGTCTGGCGGTGGATCGGTCGGCTTGCTTG
The DNA here is from genome assembly GCA_035500135.1 of Kofleriaceae bacterium. Lineage (GTDB taxonomy): Bacteria > Myxococcota_A > Polyangia > Haliangiales > Haliangiaceae > JABFXX01. The sequence goes on along the minus strand of DATJXL010000032.1, from coordinate 2,982 downwards.
CGCGCTCGGTGCGGTAGCTCGGCATCGCGAACTCGAGGATCACGGAGTGGTGCACGAGCCGATCGATCGCGGCGGCGGTCGTCATCGGGTTCTTGAAGATCTGCCCCCACTCGCTGAACACGAGATTCGACGTGATCATCACGCTGCGCCGCTCGTAGCGCTCGGCGAGCAGCGTGAATAGCACCTCGATCTCGTCGGGCGCTTGCTGCACGTACCCGATGTCATCCAGCACAAGCAAATCAAACGCGTCGAGCTTGGCGAGCGCGCGTGGAAGCGCGAGATCGCGCTTGGCCGCCAGCAGCTCCTGTACGAGCTGATAGGTCGGCGCGAACAGCACGCTGCGGCCCGACGAGACGATCGCATGGCCGATCGCGGCGGCGACGTGACTCTTGCCGACGCCCGGCAGGCCGAACGCGAGCACGTTGACCGCACGATCGAGAAACTCGCCGCGCGCGAGCGCGCGGACCTGCTGCGCCAGCGGCCTGGGCCAGCGCGAGTCATCGAGCGTGTCGAGCGTCTTGCCCGGTGGCAACTTCGACATTCGCAGCAGGCGCTCGACGCGACGCTCGCGTCGGTCGCCGGCCTCGAGCTCGAAGATCTCGGTGATGAGCGGGATCAGCGAGTCGTGGCCAGCGGCGACGAGACGCGGCACGAGCTCCTCGGCGAGCGTCGGCAGTCGGAATTCAGTGCAGAGTGCGGTGAGGCGATCGGCAGCTTCGACGGTCACGCTGCACCTCCCTGTTCGATCAGCCGATCGTATGCGGACAAGTCCGGCGCCGGGATCTCGATGGTCGGCACCGCGGGCTTGGTCGGCGTGACGCGCTCGCGGATCGCGTCGAAGCTGATCGACTCGCCCGCATCGAGCATGGCGAGCAGCGCGACTTCGACGGAACGCTCCATCGTGCTCGCCGCCAGATGGAGAATCCGCAGGTACTCGACATCGGCGCGCTCGGACCGCGCACGCAGCGCATCGTAGGTGCGCCGGAACGTCAGCGTCGGGAACAGCTCCTCGCGATAGCGGTAGCGAGCGAACGCACCAGGCTTGGTGACCAGCGACCAGATCACGTGGCGGTAGTCGATACGCACCGCGCGCTCGCCACGCAGCCGCGGCATGACCTCGACCACTCGCTTGCGATACAGGATCTCCACGGTGTCCGGGTGACGGCGCGCCTCGACGATGTGACCGATCAGTCGAGAGGCTACCGAGTAGGTCTGATGGCCCACACGGACCGTGCTCCATCGACGCACGCGCGGATGAAACACCGTGTACGCCGGAATCGGCGACGACGGCAGCGGTCGGAGCACTGCGCGCTCCTCGGCGAGCCGCGTGTCGACCCGCCGATTGTGGCGCCCGACCACCTCGCGGACGAACGCGAGATACGCGTCGGCATCGACGAACTCTCGGCTGCCGCGCAATACCAGCGCCTCGGCGATCGCGCGCTTGGTCCGATAGTGCCGCTGCTCCACCGCGCCGTTTTCGTGCGACTCGCCGGGCTGGATCCGCGTCGAGGTCATGTCGTAGTGGTCGAGCAGCGCCTGATACCGCCGCGTGAGCGACCGTCCGCCGGTCTGCTTGAGCTCGTGCGTCGCCGCCGAGAGATTGTCCGAGCGCAGGACCAGCGGGACTCCACGCAGATCCCACAGGGCGCCCTGGATGCCGGCCGCCATCGCTTCGTAGGTCTCGGCGAACGCCAAGCAGATCCACGTCCAGCCCGAGTACGTCAGCACCAGCTCGAACAGCAGGTGCACGAACAGCTGGCCAGCGATCGTGATCCCGAGCTCGGTGCCATCGGTGAAATCGAACGCAGCCTCGCGACCGGGCACGTGCTCCTGCTCGAAGAACACTTCCTTCGGTGGGCCGTGCAGCGCGCGCCAATCACGGATGCGCCGCTGCAGCGTCCGCAGCAAGCCCTCGCCGTACTGGCCGGGATGCTTGTCCTGCAGCCACTCCAACACGCCGGTCGCCTGGAGCGCACCCTTCTCGTCGGCGACGAGCAACGGGACGATCTCGCTGTCCCAGACATCGGCCAACGGGTCGACGCGTGTGCGCCACCATCGCGGCGCCTTGGTCTCAGACGGCAATGGCCCGTCTTGCCACTTCCTCGCAGACCGCTCGCTCATCCCGGCGGCTGCAGCTGCTGTCTCTTGCTTCTTTCCTTCCATGAGCTTCTGCCTCAGCAACCTGACCTGCTCATCGGTGACCATCGGCCCCGAGTGGGACCAACAGGTCTGACGTGCCGTCAGGACGGGCTCGGCGACCGGCAAGAATAGTCGTCGCCGACCGGCAAGAATAATCGTCGTCGATCACCGGATCGAGCCAGACGGCGATCGCGAACGAGCTCTGGACGTTGGCCACGTCGACGATCGAGAGCACGATCTGGCAGAGCGCGATGCCATCCGGCTGGTTCGGTGAGGCGGTGTAGGTGATCGCACGGCTCGCGGTGTCGCCCTGGTCGATGCTGAGCTCCTCGGGCGCGGCGTCGAACGACCCGCCGCACGAGTCGCTCCAGTTGGTGTAGACTTACATCGTGGGCGGCGTCCACGGCTGCCTCGGGTTGGGCAGCGTGTACTGGATCAGGCTGGTGCCATCGGGCATCAGCGATTGGCGCTCGACGCTGGTGATCGAGACATCCGGCAGGGCATCGAAGCTGATGTTCGGGACCAGACCGGCGCCGATCGCGAGCGGGAACGTGGTCATGACGGTGGCCTGGCCGTCGCTGACCGCGATCTGGATGACCGCGAAGCCGGTGAAGCCTGATGCTGGCGTGTACACCGTCGATACCGCATCCCCCGGGACCTTGGTTGGCGTTGACCTCGGTGGACAGCGTGCGCCGCCCTGGAGCACGCTCCAGGTATAGCTCAGCAGGGTATTCGCATCAGGATCCGCGGCGACCGCGAACAACGTCGCGGTCTCGGTCGACAGGATCGAGTCGGTCGTTGTCGTCGCCGTCGAACGCGTCCGCGGTGACGGTGTGCCCGGGC
>DATJXL010000031.1:0-10977 GCA_035500135.1 Kofleriaceae bacterium | reverse complement strand
CACGGCGCCTTTGCAAGTACGGGCGGTGTCGTCCCATCGGGCTCGATCGGGTACGCCAACATTCCGAACCGAGCGCTTGACCAATGCGAGAGGTACGCGCGCATCTGATAGAGGTCTTCTCGCGCTGGGCCAGCCGGGTGCGTCGCGGTTGGATGTAGCGATTTGTACTTCGCGTCCGCGACGAACGTCTCCGCCGCCGTCGTTACGACCGCATCGGGAAGGAGTCGTCCCAACTTCTCTCCGGCCGCGTTGTGGAGAAGGTGCCCTGCGCCGTCAAGCTCGCGCGTGCCGTGCAGAACCTTCGCCGTCGGATACGCACGGCGCAGGCACTCGAGCACGTACAGCTCCCAGATCTCTGCGACATCCACGAGGATCCCACTCGCCTTTCCGTCAGGCGATGACTCGGCGAGCAGGCCCTGGTTGCGAGCGATCGTCATCGAGAGCCGAACGAGGCCACGGTAGCCGGCGGTTATCGGTGTGTAACGGATTGTGGCGACCTCTGCGGGCTCCGGTATCCGCTTCTCCGCATTGACGTTGCCGAGCGCAAGAAGCACGTCTCTCGCGCGCTCTGGAAGCAGCCGGCGCATCGCAACCGCGCCGAGGCGGCGGGTCAATGCAGCGCCCGCCGCGACGATTGTGTGCGCGATCGTGTTGTCGAGTGAGCGCTCGCGATGCAGCGACACCAACCCCGGGCGACCGCGAACACGCTCATGGATCGTTCGGCGTACGTCCAGTCGACCACGAGCGACGAGCCCATGGTGCTGAACCTCGACGCGAAGACCCGGTAACCCGTGCCGCGCAGCACGCACGATCGCGTTGCCCCACAGCCGAGCGAGGAGTTGCGGCAAGAACGCCTCGTGGGGCGCGACTTCACCTGCCGTGTCGGTGAAGCGCAAGTCGAGAGCAATCTCCAGCCAGTGAGCAAGCGTGGCGAGCCCAAACCGCGGCTCGATCGTGAGTCGCCGTTCCTCGAACGCGATGGTGCCCACGTATCTCCCACAGAACCACGAGCCGTCGCGCTCGCAGTAGACGACCTCGTCGGCGTCATCGCGCGCATCGTCGAAGGTGAGGAGATGATCTTCGGCGCGAACCGCCGTTGCGAGACGCTGCAGCCAGTCGCGGTCGTCCGGGTCGGGCGGGGGCTGGATGCGGCAGCAATCCCTGCCGACCAGCGTCACGTTGCCTCGATGCGATGCTCGAGGAATACGGATTCGAGACGCTCAAGCTCGGCTTCGCGCTCACGCTCCTCCAGCCCGCGCAGGTACTCACGAAGAAGCGGGGCCAACGAGAACTTCCACAGGTTCTCGACAGCGTCGCGCGCACCCTTGGTATTCCACATGTAGAACTTCCGCCCGCCGCCGACACCGTCGAGATCGCGTTCTAGAAAATGAACCGCATCGAAGAAGTAGGTGTGGCCGATCTCGAATGCTGCGCCGAGATGCCGGCTCGATCGGACCGCCTCGTTCAAATCTGCGGCCGCTTCGGCAAGGATGTCGAAGTCGTTTGCGACTCGATCCCAAGTGTGAGGCTTCAGATCTTGCTCCTCCCAGCGCGCCTTGCATACGGACACGAGGACATCCCGATCGAAACGGTGTGGGACCCAGAAGAATCGACGACGCAGCGCGAAGTCGACCTGTTCCAGCGACTGGTCGATCAGATTCATCGTTCCAATCACGTAGAGGTTCGACGGCAGAGATATGCGCATCGGTTTCCCATGGAGATCGATGCCGGGTAGCTCGATCGACGTGTCGCGATCCTCCAGCAACGAGAAACACTCGCCGAGTAGACGGCTCAGATCCGTGCGGTTGATTTCGTCGAGGATCAACACATGCGGCAACGAACTAAACTCGGGCGCCTCCTTGTTCTCTTTCGCCATGTTCTCGACGAGAGCGAGCAAGTACCCGGGGCGATACTCGGTCTGACCGCCAGGGCCGATGTGAAGCCCGCGGATGAAGTCTTCGTAGCTGTACCCGGGATGCAGTTGAACACGGTGTACGCGCTCGGTGGCGAGCCTCGCGACCGTCGCTTCATTCTCGAAGTACCACTTCGCACCCTTCAGCTTCAGCGCAGCGGTCCGAATGAGCCGACCTGATCGCTCCTTTGCCCAGTGCGTCTTGCCGGTCCCAGGAGGCCCATACAGGATGATCTGCTTCTTGTAGTGCAACGCGTCGGTGGCCGCGTAACCCTCATCCTGCTCCGACGGGTTCCACGCCATGCGCACGGGGCTGCGATAGAAGCTGAACGGATTGACCTGGACATACTTCTGTAGCTCGCCACGGATCTGCCGAATACGAACGTCGCGATCCTTCGCGTCATCCGCGACGAGCTCGCTGAACGCATCGGTGAGCAGCCGCTTGTGGTTTCCACTGCCGATCGGCTCGTAGGCATTGGGGAACAGCAAGTGCAACAAGATGTGGCGCATCATTCGACGGTCAGCACCGTCGACGGTGTCCAAGAGCTTCTGAAACTTGTCCGGATCTTGGAGCAACGCGGGTTGGAGCTGCGGCTCGACGCTCTTCCACGCGAGGCCGAACTCGATCACGAACCACAGCTCCTCGGGCCTTCGCTGGTTGTACGCCTGCCCGGTGCCGCCGACGCCTCGCGCGAATGCGGCAAGAACTGGAGATTCGATCTTGAGATCCTTCCAACTCGCGATCAGCTGGACCTGCCGACGCTTTGTGCGCTCCGTGACGCTGTTCGAGAACAGGTAGTAGACAGCGAGCACCTCGGCGGCCAAACGGACGACGTCAGCACTCACGGGATCCAGCTGCTTCTTCAGCTTGTCGAAGAAGCTGGCATCGCTCATATCGGCTTTGTCGTTGAAGTGCTCCTTCAACGTCTTCAGGTTCGCCACGGTCCAGACCTTGGCGTCGCCGAAGAACAGTGAGCCATCCTTCTCGAGACAGTTGATGCGGAAGGTGTTGGCTGCCTCGTAGACGGCCTTGGCCTGTTCGACTATCGGCATCGACTACCCATTTCTCCGGTGCAAGCCCGCCAGCGTGTCGTTCGCATCGTCGATGCTCATCGTCTCGCGGGCGATCAGCTCATGCTCGATGTCAGGCGGAAGGCACGGCTGGAACTTCGACACGCGCGAGCGCTGGTCAGGATCGATCAGGCGCCTCGCGTCGGCCCAGGCGACCGGGCTGCGCGCCGCAACGGCATCGATGGCACGGCGGATCGCGACGTCGCTCTCGGCCGCGCCGTCGGCGAACGTGATGAACGTATTGCCGGGCGAGACGCGAGCGCCGATCTCGGATTCGAGGAGACCGGCAAGCACGCGGTTTCCGGCGCCGCCAGCAAACGTCCACCAGCGACAACGGCCGTCGGGTGCTTCTTCGAGCGGTAGCGGACCATCGTCGAGGAATGGATGCGCTTGCCGCTGGGCATCTAGTGCCGCTACCGCACGCTTCGACCAAGCTGCGTCGACGTCCTTGCCGACGAGGACACTGCGCATGGCCTGGCAGAGTGTCCGCGATAGCGTAACGGGCTGGCCGAACCACCGCGGATAGGTGCCCGCCTCGGCGGGATCGACGGCACAGGTCTGCCCTTTCCAATCGACGCCGACGACGCGCCATGGACGTCCGGCGAGGACGAAGTTTGGGCTTTGGCGCTCCTTGTCTTGAAGGAACGAAGCGTCGACGACCCCAACCTCGGTGTGTCCGTGCATCACCCGGAGCACCCGAGGCGTCGAGAAGACGGCGTACAGCTCCATGAAGTTCTTGACGCCGTACAGCTTCTCGCCGCGTGCCCCGAGTGCGAGCCGGGCATCCGCGTTTACGAGGATGTCGTTTGCGACCATGTGGCGAACGATGGCGTCGCGCTGGTCCGCAGACACGTCGCGGAAGGCGACGCAGCCGTCCAGCCAGCTCCACCAGTCATGTGCCGCCGAACCATGCTCCTGCATGGAGAGTGCGATCGCCTGATGTGCGAGCACGTGCGGCGACCAAGTCGACGGGCCGGCGGGCTCGACGTAGCCGCGCCGAAACAGATCGATTATCGCGGCGGCACGCAATAGCGCCTCGTCGTCGCTTGCGAGGAAGGTGCAGTTGGCCGTCGAGCCGGCTCGGCGCCCAGTGCGCCCCATGCGTTGCAGGAACGACGAAACGCTGCTCGGCGCATCGATCTGGATCACGTGGTCGAGGTCGCCAACATCAATCCCGAGTTCCAACGCGCTCGTTGCCACGATGACGCAGTTGGTGCCCTCCTCGAACGCCTTCTCGGCGGCGGATCGTTCGGAGAGCGCTAGCGAGGAGTGGGACAGGTAGACGTCGACACCGCGCTGAGAGAGGCGGTGTCCCAGCTCCTCTACGCGCCGCCGGCTGTCGACGAAAACGAGTCGACGTGTTCCCGGGTAGAGGCGATCGATCATCAGGGCCGCGTTGTCGAGAGTCCCCACGAAGTCGAGCGCAAGCTCGGGCGGCTTTCGTGCGCCACCCGGATCGACAACGCGATGAGGCCGCATGCTGCTTCCGCTCAACCACGCGACGATGGTCTCGGGATCGCCGACGGTCGCCGACAGTCCGATGCGTTGCATATCTGTCTCAGCGATGCGTGCGACGCGCTCCAGCAGCGCGACGACATGCGCGCCGCGGTCGTCGCCTGCGAACGCATGAACCTCATCGATAACTACCGCGCGAACGTGCGCGAGGAAGCGCCGCGCGGGCGTTCGCGTCGAAAGCAGCATTGCCTCGAGAGACTCGGGCGTGATGGCGAGAACGTCGGGCGGCTCGTTGATCATGCGACGGCGTGCGGGTTCCTTCACGTCACCGTGCCATTTGCCTGCACGGCGGCCGATCAGCCCGGTGAGCTTCGAGAGCCGCGCCTCTTGATTGTTCAGGAGCGCACGTATCGGCGCGATGTAGAGCACCGACACGCCGCGCCAATCCTCGGCGTCCATCTTCGACAGAAGTGGAAGAAATGCCGCCTCGGTCTTGCCGCCAGCGGTGGGCGCGAGCACGACGCAGTTGGCTCCGTCGAGGATCGCTTCCGTAGACATCGCCTGCACGGGACGCAGGCCGCTCCAGCCTAGTCCGTTCGCGATCTGGTAGCGAACGGCAGGGCTCAGGCGGTCGATCGCGTCCGTCGTGGTCACAGATCGATCTCGATATCGTCGGGCTTCTGGCCCGCAGCGGCGGCTTGCTCTTCCACCGTGAGCTCGTCGGCTTCAATACGAATGTCGAGATCCTTGGCCGGGTCGAAGTCAGGGAATAGGTCCACCCGATCGAGGATCGTCGCCACGAGCTTGCGAAGGTAGAGGCGTGGCGCCACCCCGACCTTCCCCCCGAGCTTGCCGGCGACCTCCGTCGCGAGCCCGGTGAGCACCGCGTCGGTCACGCGTGCCTTGATGCGCTCGCGGTGCTCGGTCGGATAAAGGTCGCGCACGCGGCGACCGACCTCAACGAGCCGCTGCTGATCGAACGGGAACAGCCGCACCTGAACATCGCGCGGGTTGTCCCATTTCGCGTCACCCGAGAAGTCCACGTGGAGTCGCTGGGCGAGCGGCGGTAGCCGCTTCACGCCGTTCGGGCCGTCGAAGAACGCGGGCGTCCCCGTGATGAGGATGTAGAGGCCGGCGAAACGACCGCCGTACAGGTCATCGATCAGCTTGCGAATCGCTTCGAGGCTCTTGTCGCGGCTGTCCGAGCGAACTCGCTGGATCGTCTCGACCTCGTCGAGAACGAGCAGGAGCCCCGGCCGTCCACACTGCTGGAGCACCGCGAGTAAGCCGCGCAAGAAGCCGAGCGCGCCGGTGTGATCGATCTCGCCCTTGATGCCCGCCCGCTTCTTGATGTCCGCGCTGACGTTGGGCTGCCCCATGAGCCAAGCGATCAGCCCTTCGGCGAGTGCGTGATCCTGTGCGACCTCGGCGGCGTGGTACGCGCGCAGTACCGCCGCATACTGCGGCTGCACCGCGCTCACATCCTTGAGCCGCGCTTCGAGCAAGTTGCCGACGCCTTCCGCGAGCGCCTTGAGGTCATCAGGATCGCGGAGCGTGCGCGTGACCTCCTCTTCGAGCCCCATCAGCCACTGCGAAATGACCGCACGGAACGCGCCGCTGTCCCATTCGGACGTTCGCAGGCTTTCCATCGCACGCCGATAGACGGTCTCGAGGCGATGGAGTGGCGTGTCGTTCTCGGAAATCTGAACCTCGGCCACGGCGAATCCACGCGCGAGCGCCTGCTGCTGGTACCACCGCGCAGTGAAGCTCTTGCCGCAACCGAAGTCGCCGCGCAGTGCCTTGAATACGGCATTACCAGTCGCGCAGCGATCCAACTCCTCTTTCAGCGACATCGCGAACCGGTCGGTCCCCACCGCGAACAGATCGAGGCCACGCCGGGGCACCGTTCCTCGACGGAGGGCCTCGATCACGTCCTTGCGAAGCAACAGGCTGGGCTCGCTCATTCGGCCACTCCAAACTGCGACAGCAACCGTGCCTTGTGGAGCACGACTCGCCGTCCCGCTACATCGTGCTCGACGATCGCGAAGCCGTCTGCGTTCAGGATGCCCATTCGCGCGACCACGCCGCCGACCTGGTGCGGTCGCACGCCGCACGCGCGCGCGAAGTCGGACGCGGTCATCGCCGCGCCGGCCTCGACCAGCGCACCGAGCCAACCGAGCACGCGCTCCAGGTCGGCTTTCGTCACCCCGCTGACGTGTTGCGTGAACAGCTTGGACGCTCGTAGATGCGCGATGATCGGCGGCTCGACCGACACAGGTGGTGACCCCGACTCCGGTGGCGGAGCCGTCGAAAGCAGCGGAAGTTGGCCGAGCTTCGCGGGCGGTTTTGTTTCTTCTGCAGCCGGCCGAGTCACCGGGCGTGCGATCTTGAGCGCCCACCAATCGGGCTCGGGCAATACGCGGCACGACAGCTCGACGTCATCGCCCGACGCCCGATCGAGCCACTCGGGACCAATCAAGAACGCCGGCGCGACGGTCTCGGCGAGTGACAATCCGCCGTGCTCACCATAGTGCGGTGCTCGGTTTGCCAGCCCCGTATCCCACAACGCTGCGATGCCGGCAGCGCCGCGCGGTTTCCACGACGTTCGTGGCAGCACCACTTCTCCGTCTTGGGGCTGCTCACCGTCCGAGAGCGCACGCCAACGGGCACCGCCTTCCCTGCCCACCGGCATGCGCCCGGGTACCACCTGCATCGCATCGCCTACGACGTGACCGTGATCCGCCACGAGCAGCACAGCGCGGTCCGCTCCATCGGCAGCGCTGAGCAGTGCCTCTAGCGGGAGGATCTGTAGCTTGCTGTAGTCGACGGCGACCTGGAAGCTGCCCTTGAGTTGCTCATCGATCGCGTTCACGACGACCGCGACGACGGGCTGGTCCCCCGCTACGGCCTGCTTCACCTCAGGGAGCAACTCGTGCCCAGCATGGATGTCGCGGCGGAAGAAGACCTTGAGCGGTTCTTCGCCGACCAGCGCTCGAATCGCCTTGTTGGCGGTCCAACGCGCATCGTCCTTGTCGGTGCCTTGATCGCCGAAGCGCGGATCCGCGACACCTGCGAACAGCGCAGCGCGACTCACCTCTGTCAGCGTCGGCGTCGCGGCGAGGACGGGTGGAATCGGCAACAGCCCGTTCCATCCCGGCAACCGCCACGCAATCGGGCTCCATCGCCGCTGATCGCGAAGCCGCTGGAGCACCTGGATGGCCGCCGCGTAGCTCATGCCGTCCATGAGCACGAGCAGCAACTTCCGGCCCTCCTTCGCAAGAAACTGAGCGACCACGCGCTTGGTCACGTCTTCGATCGGTAGGACTTCGTTCGACGGCTTCCCCGCATCGACCCACGACACATACGCGCGCGCGAAGCGCTGGTCGTCTGCGCGCGCCACCGTGTCGACCGCCGAAGACAGTTTTCGCACGGCGACCATCAATGGTTCGCCCGCGTTGCGCATGCCCCGGAGACTTTGGCGTGCCCAGTCGAGGAAACCTCCTTCCTCGGCGTAACGACGCGCGAGATCGACTGCGGGCTGCCAAGGCGTGCCGTGCTCCGCGAGCTCCGGTCGCACCTTCCGCGCTAGTAACCAGGCCGCAAGACGCGCGGCCATTTTCCGAGCCTCGACGTGCTCGGACCGGCGGATCGCCTTGTCGAGGCGATGGGCGCTGAGATGATCGAACGCTGCGAGCAGTGTCTCCAGCGTCCCCGCGGCGGGTGCCTCGACAAACGCCGTGAGCGCAGCGGCGACCGCGCTTTCGCGTGCAGCGTGGCCTGCGGGCAACCAATCGCTCGCGACCGCCAGCGCCTGAGCACCGCCACTCAAAGCGTGCGCTTCCGTGTCTTCCAGCAGGCGTCGATCTTCGGGACTGTCTACGGACAACGCGGCTTCGAGCAACTCGCGCGCGCCACCTCGCGAGTGCACACCGCGCACTTCGTTCGCGAGGTTCGGCACGATGCTGGCGAGCTGGCCATTCACCAGACCACGCAGGTATGCATCGTCGTTGTTCTCGACTCCGACGAGCAGCAACAGCGCTTGCAGCGACCGATTGACGAAGCCTAGCTCCCAAGCACGAAGTCCGAGCATGCCGACGGCGGGCAATCGTTGCTCTAGCCATTCGAGCAGCTCGCGTCGGACTGCACGCAGCAGGTCGTCGGACTCGCACGCGCGCGCGAACGCTGGCCCGGCATCCGAGCTACGGACCCATCGGAGCCAAGTGGCGCCGGTCTCGAGCGCGCCCTCGGCGATGCCGAACCGCGCTTCGAGTACGCGCTTCCACAGATCGCTGCGGGTGAGCCGAAGCCCCGCGATCTTGCGGAGCCCGGTGATGCTGCCTGTCAGCACGAACTGCGCGAGCGCCGTTGATGGGAGTCCGTCGTCGACGTCGCGTGCGCCGAACAGAGCCTTCAGCCGCGCATCCTTCGCGACGTGATAAATGCGCCCGCCTGCGAGTCGACATGAGACGTCGAGCGGCAACGCGTCTTCGGCCCAATCGACGAGGTAAACGCTCCCTGCCGTCATCGCGTCGCCCGGCGCCGGTAGCCTCTCGCGCAGCTCCAACTCGCATGTCGTGGGCACGATGTTCCAACGGAAGCCGTCGAGGTCGAATTGCCCTGGCTGGCCCCGACCGAAAAGTGCGAGCAGCTTGGAGCGATGGTTGCGGCGAAACAGCCGCTCCACCTCGAGGCGCACGTCCGCCTCCGTCAGGACCGGCGACTCGGTCACTCCGTCCTGCGCTTCCAGGCGGTAAGACGGATCGTGATGCGCGAAGCGTCCTTGCCTTCGCGCTCGATCCGGTCGGCGAGCGTGCGGAGCGCGTTCGCGGCCGACACCGCCGAAACGAGGTCCGTCGTCTCCTCGATTACGACCTCTTCATCTTGGGGCGGCGGGCGCTTGCTCGGCAGCAACAGCTCGTCTGCGCGCCGCGTAAGCTCCGCAAGGCCATCGGCGAGCATCTTGTTGACCTCGTCGGCTGCGAGCAGCACGCTCAGGTCCGCCAATAGGAGTTTGGCGCGCTCGCCGCGCTCGCTGTCACCAACGAGTGCTTTCACCTGACGCAGGACGATCCATCGCGGCTCGTCCAGGAGCAGCCGTTTGTTCGCTGCAGCCGTCGTGAAGTTGCGGCCCATCGCGGCGAGTGACGTCTTGGGGACAAAGTTTGCGAGGTCTCGAACGATCGCGGCTCCATCGCCACGTGCGAGCTGGCCGAGCAGAGTTGCCGACGCCCTCGCAGTGACGAGCCTCGGGGCATCGTCGTTCCCGACCCAATCTCGAACCTTTGCTTCGAGCGACGCGGGCAAGTCCGCCACCTCACGCAGTGCTCCGATCTGCTCCTTCACCTTCTCGGCGAACGCCGAGAGGTTGCGCGCACCAAGCGCTCGTCCACCGATCGCAATGCCCCAAAGCTCGCCGGCGCGGGTGAGCGCCTCTGTCCACTCGGTCTGCGTCGGCAACTCGGGACGCAGCAACTCGACATCATCGGGAAGCTGGCCAGGGCGAGGCAACACGTAGCTCTTCCCTGCGCGACGAAACGTTCGGCCGCTCCAGGACGCATAGAGCGCGATGAGCACGTCCTGAACCTCCGCCGGCAGCCCACGCGTTCGGTGGGGATCGAGCCAGCCGCGCACGTTTCCTGCGGTCGGCGTGTCGAGACCCGCCTGATGGCGTTGCTGCTCGATGTCCTTGAACTGGCGCTCGTTGAGGACTACGGCGACATCACCGGTCTCGGTGATGCCGAGCGGGTCGGCGTACGCGCGGAGATCATTGCGCTCACCCTTCTCGACGTTCATGCGGCGATCCCGTTCGTCGAGCAGCCGATCGACGAGCGTACCGACCTTCTCCATGCGGGTAGGTGTTACCGGCCCGTCGAACCGCGGATGGTGGGGGTACTTCTTCGACAGTAGCGTGTCGACGACCTGGCGAAAGCCGTCCTTCATCGTGCCGGCGAGTAGCGCGCGGATATCCAGGTCCCCGAGCAACGGCAGGAAGTGCTCTTCGATTGCTCGCGACGGGTCGAGCATGGCGCTGTCGTTCGCCATCGCCAGGCCATATGCCTGGGCAAGCGTTCGCTGCACCAGCGCCTCTTTCTGTGCACGCAGGCTCGCGAGGTCGGCGCGCGCCGCGGACTGGTCCTCGACGCGTAGGTGCCCGAGGTACTTACGCGGTTCGCTGTCGAGGATGTGCTCCAGGACGACCAGCTCACCCAGTTCCTGCTCCATCGCGTGCGAGAAGAACGTCGGCAGCCAAACGACCGTCGGGTTCGGCGCCGCGTCGGCCGGACGTGCGTCGCGGTATCGCTCGACGGCGCGCAGATCCTCGTCGGGACCGTGACCCCGATCGTCGAACGGGTAGTCGATGATGACCTGCCATTCCAAATCGCGTGGGCAGGTCAACGTGGCATCGTCCATCTCGCGGACGTTTCCGTAGCGAACTCGGCCCGTCCGACTCGTGCCGTGGAACTTCTGGTCGGTCTCGACGACCGTTCCCTCGCTGTCCAGATCCAGCGCCTGAAACAGCAGGCGGCGCATCGTGTTCT
>DATJXL010000030.1:0-34691 GCA_035500135.1 Kofleriaceae bacterium | reverse complement strand
AAGCCTCCGGTCGAGACGTGCGTGGCGGCGTCCATGTAGCCGCCGAAGCGGAAGCCATCGGCGTCGAGGAACGGCACCTGATAGCCGCCGAAGAACACCGTCGCGATCACGGCGGCGATGAACACGATCTCGATGAACTCGGCGAGGAAGAACATGCCCCAGCGCATGCCGGAGTACTCGACGAAGTAGCCGATGATCTCGGGCTCGCCTTCCGGGATGTCGAACGGCGCGCGCTTGGTCTCGGCGATCGCGGCGGTGAAGAACAACACGAGGCCGACCGGCTGCCACAGCCACAGCCAGTTCAGCGGGTTCGCGGGCGACATCGTGTCGCTCGCGCCGTTCGCGGTGATCCAGCCCGGCTCGAGGCTGCCGGTCACGACGAACACGCCCATCAGCGACAGGCCCATCGCGACCTCGTACGACATCATCTGCGACGAGCTGCGCAGGCCGCCGAGCAGCGCCCACTTGTTGTAGCTGGCCCAGCCCGCGATCGTGCCGCCGTAGTTCGCGAGCGTGAGGATCGCGAAGTAGAAGATGAGGCCGTAATCCGCCGCGAAGATCTGCATGCGGATCGGATCGGCGAGCTGCTCGGGCGTGAACGCCGACGGATCGAACGTCTGCGTGAACACGTGCGGATAGATCGTCGGGCCGAACGGGATGATGCAGAACGCGATGAGCACCGGCGCGAGCGAAAGCACGGGCGCGAGCGCGAACAGGCCCTTGTGCACGTTCGCCGGGATGAAGTCTTCCTTGAAGATCATCTTCAAGGCGTCGGCGACGAAGTGCAGGATGCCCTTGAGCTTGATCGGGCCGATGTTGGCGCGGTTGGGACCGAGGCGGTCCTGCATCATCGCGCTCTGGCGGCGCTCGGCCCACGTGAGCAGCGACGCGAGCGGCATCACGAGCGCGAGCACGAGGAACAGCCACTTGACCGCGGGGAAGTCGAGGATCGCCCACGGTAGGTGCCAGAAATCGCCGGCGGTCGGCATCAGCCTCGGCTCCCCGCGAAGCGCAGCGCGAGCGGCCGTGCCTCGCGCGCCCACGCCAGATCCTTCCAGGCCGGCACGTGCGCGGTCATGTCCTTGAACACCTCGCGCGCGTGCGTCCACGCCAGCGTCACGCCGGTCGCGTGGGCGAGCCGCACGATCGCCTCCCAGCCCGCGATCGCGGTGCCGGGTGGAGCGAACGCCGCGTGCATGCGCTGCACGAAGCCCTTGTTGTTCGTGATCGTCGCGCCGGTCTCGGCCCATGCCGCGATCGGCAGCGCGACCTTGGCGTGAGCGACCGGGCCGCGCTCGTACGCCGACAGCGAGATGACCTCGAGCTCCTTCAGCTTGCCCGGATCCAATCCCGACAGCACGTCGCCGAGCACGACCAGCGCGCGCAGGTTCGCGGGCAGCGCGCGATCGAGCTCGAGCGCGGACATCGTCGACAGGCCGAGCGCCTCGGCGATCGCCTTCACGCCCGCGGTGTTCGCGTTGACGTCGGCGGCACGCAGGCGGCCATCGGCGCGCGCCGGCACCGGCGGCTTGCCGGCGACGATCACGTGGCCGGCCTTCCACTCCTTCGCGAGGCGGGCGAGCGCGTAGTTGTCCTCGTTCGAGCACGTCGCGGACAGCACCACGCCGATCTGCCCCGGGTCTTTCAGGAACACGCCGAGCCGCTTCGCGGCATCGGCGATCGCGCGGTCCCACGACGCGGGCAGCCCGTTCAGCGTCGACGCCGCGAGCCGCTGCTCGCGCAGCTCGTGGTACGTGAACCGGCCCTCGTCGCACATCCAGTACTTGTTGACGGCATCGTTGTGGCGCGGCACGAGGCGCCACGCGCGGCCGTTCTTGTGGTGGATCTCGACGTTGCAGCCGGTCGCGCAGCCGTTGCACACGCTCGGCGTGGCCTCGAGCTCCCACGCGCGCATCGTGAACCGGAAGTCCTTCGCGGTCAGCGCGCCGACCGGGCAGACGTCGACCGTGTTCATCGAGTACGCGTTGTCGAGCTGCTCGCCCGGCGCGGTCGTCAGGATCTCGTGGTCGCCGCGGTGCGCGAACTCGAGCTGGTGCTGGCCGGCGACCTCGTCGCACGCGCGGATGCAGCGCGAGCACAGGATGCAGCGCTCCTGATCGAGCACGATGTGCGGCCCGACATCGACGACCTTGTTCTTGTGGACCTTCGGCGTGTCGACCCGCGAGTTCGCGTTGTCGTGATCGAAGTACAGCTTCTGCAGCGTGCACTCGCCGGCCTTGTCGCAGATCGGGCAGTCGATCGGGTGGTTGACGAGCGTGAACTCGAGCTGCTGCTTGCGCGCGAGCGTCGACGCGGCGTCGGCCGTGTGCACGACCATGCCGTCGGCGACCGTCTGCTGGCAGCTCGGCTGCAGCTTCGGGTTCTTCTCGATCGAGACCAGGCACTGCCGGCACTGCGCCACCACCGGCAGCCCGGGGTGGTAGCAAAACGCGCTGATGTCGAGCCCGAGCGTGCGCGCCGCCTCGAGCACGTTCGTGCCCTTCGGCACGGTGACGCTGTGCCCATCGATGGTCAAAGTAACCGTCTCACTCATGACGCACACCCGAGCAAACCGCCGTCTGTGACTTCGCGCTCGGCGCCGCGAGCGCGAGGCGGAGCGAGAACCGGACCGGAGCGACCGACCGGTCGTGAGGACCGGAAGCGGAGCGACAACGAAGCGATCGCGGCGCCGAGCGCGAAGTCACTTGTCACACTCCCCGCCGATCATGTTGATCATCCCAAAGATGGGAACGACGTCCGCGATCAGGTGGTCGTGGATCAGCCGGCCGGCCGTCGACAGGTGCACGAACGACGGCGACCGCACGTACGCCTTGTACGGGCGGCCGGTGCCGTCGGCGACGACGAAGAAGCCGAGCTCGCCGTTGCCGCCCTCGACGAACGTGTAGGCCTCGCCGGGCGGGACGCGGATGCCGTCCATGATGTGCTTGAAGTGGCGGATCATCGACTCGATCGTGTTGTACGTGTCGGTCTTGGGCGGCAGCGTGCAGCGCGGATCGTCGACCATGATCGGGCCGGGCTCGATCATCTTCAGGCACTGGCGCAGGATGCGCGCCGACTGCTTGAGCTCCTCGATGCGCACGAGGTAGCGGTCGAGGCAGTCGCCCTTGGTGCCGAGCGGCACGTCGAACTCGAGCTCGGGATACAGCGAGTACGGATGGTCGCGGCGGACGTCGTAGTCGACGCCGCACGCGCGCGCGATCGGGCCGACACAGCCGGTCGCGATCGCGTCCTCGCGCGACATCGCGCCGATGCCGGCCATGCGGTCGTAGAAGATCTTGTTGTGGTTGAGCAGGCCCTCGACCTCGACCATCACCTTCTCGAGCTGGTCGAGCAGCTTCGTGAGGTCGGCGTCGAAGTGCTCGGGCAGGTCCTTGGCGACGCCGCCGACGCGCACGTAGCTGTGCGTGAGCCGCGCGCCCGAGACCTTCTCGAGCAGCTCGTAGAACCACTCGCGCGCCTTCAAGAAGTAGAGGAACGCGGTGAACGCGCCGAGCTCCATCGCCGACGCGCCGACGCACGTCAGGTGGTCGGTGATGCGCGACATCTCGCTCACGATCACGCGGATGAACTCCGCGCGCCGAGGGATCCCTTTGTCCGGGCCGGTCAGGCCCATCAGCTTCTCGGCCGCCATCGCCCAGCCGACGTTGTTGATCATCGGCGAGACGTAGTTGAGCCGGTCCGTGTACGGGAACACC
Organism: Kofleriaceae bacterium; assembly: GCA_035500135.1. Classification (GTDB taxonomy): domain Bacteria; phylum Myxococcota_A; class Polyangia; order Haliangiales; family Haliangiaceae; genus JABFXX01. The sequence goes on along the minus strand of DATJXL010000030.1, from coordinate 30,975 downwards.
TGCGTGTACGTCGCGTGCTCCGACTCCTTCTCGAAGCAGCGGTGCAGGTAGCCGGGCTGGATGTCGCTCTTGACGATGCGCTCGCCGTCGACCGTCAGCACGATGCGCACGGTGCCGTGCATCGCGGGGTGGGACGGGCCCATGTTCACCGTCATCAGATCGGGCGGCAGCTCGGTCTCGTTGTCGGACAGGTCCTGAACGTCCTTGCGGCCGAGCACGAGCTGCTTGAGCGTCTGGGTGTCAGCCATGGCTCGTGCCCACCTTCTTCGTCGGATCGGTGATCAGGAGATCGTCGCGGCGCACCAGCGGCTGGCGCTTCTCCTTCGGGTAGTCCTTGCGCAGCGGGTAGCCGACGAACTCCTCGTACAGGTAGATGCGCCGCAGATCGGGATGGCCGTCGAACTTGATCCCGTACATGTCGAACGTCTCGCGCTCCTGCCAGTCGAACGCCGGCCACAGGTCGGCGAGCGAGGCCACGCGCGGATCGTGCTCGGGCACTTCGATCTCGAGCCGGATGCGGTGCTTGTGCTGGCTCGAGCGCAGCTGATAGCAGACCGTGAAGCGGGGCTTGCTCTCGTTCCAGTGCTCGGCAGGCGGCCGGCCGACCGGATGCCAGTCGAGCCAGTCGATGCACGTGCAGAACACCGGCGCGTCGAACGCCATCGCCGGCTCGTCGCGCAGCCAGCGCGCGACGTCGAGCAGGTTGTCGCGCTTCACCCACGCGATCTCGTCGCCGTGCGCCGAGCCGGTGCGGGCGATCGCGGCGCCGTGCTTCGCCGTCAGCGCGTCGAGGACTTTCTGCGCCATCGCTGCTACTCCTCTTCACTCATCTTCATTCATCAGTCTGCGCGGCGATCAGCTGCTCGCGCTTGGCGCGCAGCTGGCTGTGGCCGCGGCCGTCCTGGATGCGCTCCATGAGCAGGATCAGCGCGTCGAGCACCTGCTCGGGACGCGGCGGGCAGCCCGGGATGTAGACGTCGACCGGGATCACCTGATCGGCGCCGGGCATCGCGTGATAGTTCTGGTAGAAGCCGCCGGTCGACGCGCACACGCCGAACGCGATGACCCACTTCGGCTCGGCCATCTGATCGAACACGCGCTTCAGCGCCGGGCCCTGCTTCTCGGTGATCGTGCCGACGATCATCAGGAGGTCGCTCTGGCGCGGCGAGAACCGCGGGAACTCGGCGCCGAACCGCGCGATGTCGTACTTCGGCCCCGCGACCGACATGAACTCCATGCCGCAGCACGCGGTGACGAACGGGTAGGTGAACAGCGAGAACTTGCGCCCCCACTCGGGGATGCGGGCGAGCTTGGATTGCTTCGCCCACTTCGCGGCGTCCTCGATGCGCGTCGTGGTGAGCTCTAGTCCCATCCGATCGCCTTCTTTCGCCAGACGTAGGCGAGCGCGACGACGAGGATCGCGACGAACACGAGCATCTCGACGAAGCCGAACACGCTCACCACCGGGACGCCGTTGGGCCCCATCGTGTGCGAGAGGTTGTTGAACAGGATCGCCCACGGATACATGAACGCTGCTTCGATGTCGAAGACGAGGAAAAGGATGGCGACCTGATAGAAGCGAACCGAGTAGCGGCCGCGCGGCGAGCCGATCGGCTCGGAACCGCACTCGAAGGGCTCGAGCTTGGCCGGGTTGGTTGCCTTCGGGCCGACGAGCACGGCCAGCGCGGTGAACAGGCCGCAGAATCCGAGCGCGAGCGCCACCGCGAGCCCGGCCGGCATGTACGCCTGAAGCTGCAAAGCGGCCGCAGTATATGGCGGCCGTGACCTTGGTCAACGCGAGCCGGCGGGCTTTTTCGGTGGGCGATCGCGCGCTTAGTGGCGATAGAATGGATCGATGCGTTGGCTCGTCGCGCTGCTCGCCGCGTGCGGCTTTCGCGCCGGGGTGATGGACGAGCCGTCGTCGGCCCCGGATGCGTCGGGCACGCAGCGCGACGCCACGCACGTGTTCGTCGACGCCCCTGCAGCGCCGCCCGCGATCATGCTGGTCCAGAAGACGTTCGGCAATTCGGGCGGAGCAGACGGGATCAGCGCCACGTTCGGAGCCCAGACCAGCCACGACTTCAACGTGGCGGTCGTGAAATGGGACTCGGGGTCGACCGCGTGCAACGACGTGACCGACGCCAGCGGCAACGTCTACGCGAAGCTCGGCACCACGCTGACCGACGGCGCGCAGCAGCTGGAAGTCTGGTACGCGACCGACATCGCTGCGGCGGGGACCAACAAGGTCAGCGCCACGTTCGGGGCCACGGTGTCGAACCCCACGCTGCGCATCCTCGAGTATTCCGGTATCGCGCTCGCCAGCCCGGTGGATACCTCGGCCGCCGCTAGCTCGACGAGCGCGAGCATGTCGCTCGACAGCGGGCCAGCGATGACCGGTCACGCCTCCGACCTCCTGATCCTCGCCGAAGCGTCGAACTCGACCGAGCAGTCGGTCGGCAGTGGCTTCCACGACGAGCTCGACGTCACCGGTGACGTCGTGGCCGACGAGATCGTCGACGCGACGGGGAGCTACGATGCCACCGCGTCGATCTTTCCGGGCGGGCGCTGGATGATCGCGCTGGCTGCGTTCGCCGGACAGTAGCTACAGATTCGCCTGCGCGTTGCGCAGCGCCTCTTCGAGCGCGGCGATCATCTGGTCGTTCATGTCGACGACGTAGATCGTCTCGGGATTCGGCCGGCGGTGCGCGCGGATCTCCTCGACGATCGCGCGCGCGGCCTCGTCGATCGGAACGCCGCCGAGATCGGTGCCGATGCCGGGGATCGCGATGACCTTGAAGTTGTTGCGGTCGGCCGCGATCAGCGCGGCGCGCGCGGCGCGGCGCACGTTCTCGGCGCCGATCATCATGCCCGGCTCTTCCATCGTCGGGACGTGGATGACGTTCTTGGCGGGCAGCTGGCCGGCGGTCGTGACCAGCGCGGCGCCGACCGCGATCGGCGCGGCCGCCATCGCCGCCTGCTGGATGACGTCACCGCCCTGGCGGCGCAGCGCACCGCCGATCCCTCCGCCCATGATGCCGAGCGAGTTCGCCGGATTCACCACGGCGTCGACGGGAAGCGTCCACAGCTCGGCCTTCGCGACGTGCACTTGCATCGGCAAGCACCGCTACCACGCAGGCGAGCCGGAATTCAAGCGCAGGCTTTCTCCAGCTCTTGCTCCACGCGCTCCTCGGCCCACTTCTTAGCGACCGCGAGCTCCTTCACGATGAGCTGCTTGGCGTTATCGAGCATCTTGCGCTCGCCGAACGACAGGACCTTGCTGCTCTTGAGCCGGTAGAGGTCGCGGTAGACCTCGGCGACGTCGAACAGCGAGCCGGTCTTGATCTTCTCCATGAACCCGCGATAGCGGCGGTTCCACGTCTGCTTGTCGATGTGGACGTCCTTCTCGCGCAGGATGTCGAACACTTCCTCGATCTCCTGAGACGTCGCCACGGCGCGAAGCCCGACCTGATCGGCTTTGTCCTTCGGCACCAGGATCTGCATCCCGGTGGCGAGAACCTTGAGGACGTAGAAGGAGCAAACGGTCGCGTTGATCTCCTTCTTTTCGACCCCGATCACCTCGGCCACGCCGTGAGCGGGGTAGACGGCCTTGTCGCCAATTCTGAAGTCGTTCATCAGTTTCTCCTCCAAACGCCGGGCGTAGACAGCAATGCCGATGCCTCTGGTTGCCTCGTTTGAGAACGGGTAGTTAGCGGCTCCGAGCTGTGCCAGCGTGTCACGGGTACTTCTTGCCGTGAGAGGCCGCGGCGCGGGGTTTCCCAACGGGGCCCGGAGGATATCAATCGCGACGCAGATCGCCAGCACTTTCGTCATCCGGCCGATCTACTAGCCGGCGTCCATTCGAGATATCAGGGACTTGCGTGATACCATTTCGGGCAAGTGCGGGGTTCGATCGGTCAGCTATTGATCGCGCAAGGCGCGATCGATGCCGCTGCTTTGTCCGATGCGCTGGCGCGGCAGAGCGGTCGCCACCCGGTTGCGTCCGAGCTGTACGCGCTCGGCTACTGCACCGAGCGCCAGCTCGCGACCGCGCTGTCGGTCCAGACCGGCTGGCCCGCGATCGTGTTCGACGAGTCGACGATCCGGCTCGACGTGCTCGAGCACGTGTCGACCGAATGGGCGCGCATCTTCTCGGCGCTGGTCGTCGCCGAGGACGAGCACACGCTGGTGGTCGCTGCAGCGCGCCCGGAGGACGCGATCGTGCCCGCGCGCGAGCTCGGCGCGGCGCGCGGCAAGAACGTCGAGCTGCGCATCGCGCTCGACATCACGCTCGCGCGCGCGATCCGGCTCGCGTTCCGGCGCTGGAAGCAGGGCGAGCAGTTTCTCGTCGGCCACGAGGCCGACGGCCGCGCGCCGTTCGTCGCGATCGTGCAGCCCGACGGAGCCGAGGACGAACACCGCCAGGCGCAGCACGCGCTCGCACTCGACGCCGCGCGCAACATCGAGGACGACGACGAGCTGCCGTCCGAGGATCACCCGTCGATGTCGACCTTGACCGGCGACTGGCGCGTCAACACGACGACCTCGACGACGAACGACGAGGCCGAGCCGCTGCTCGAGGAGCACACGTCGGTCCTGACCGCGGAGCTCGATCGCGTCGGCGAGGATCCGACGCAGATTCCGAGCGAGCATCTGCGCGCGCTGATCGTCGATCCCGATCCGGACGGCCGGCTCCAGCTGGTCCGCGAGCTCGAGAAGCTGGGCTGGACGTGCCAGGCCGCGACCTCGGGCAAGCAGGCGATCAATCTGTTGAGCCAGATCCCGTTCGATCTCTTGATCGCGGACGTCGCGGTGCCCGAATACGACGGGCTGCAGCTGTGCCGCGCGGTCAAGAACAGCCGCCGGCTGGTGCGCACGCGTGTCGTCGTGACGACCTCGGTCGTCGATTCGGGGCAAGTCCCCGACGACGCCTTGCAGCGCAGCGGCGCCGACGGCTACATCGAGAAGCCGATCGACGCGCGCCGGCTGCAGCGCGTGCTGCGCGATCTCACGCCCGACGACAAGAACGACAACGAGCCGGTGCTCGCCGACGCGCTCGGCCGCTATCACAACGGCGACATCGAAGGCGCGATCGGGCGCCTGCGCGACGCGCTGGTCACCGACCCGGCAAGCGCGAAGCTCCACTTCATGCTCGCGAACATGCTGCAGCGCGCGTCGCGCTGGCCCGAGGCGATCGACGAGTACGAGGCGGTCGTCGAGCTCCAGCCGGCGTACTTCCCCGCGCTGACGCGGCTGGCTTACCTGTACTTCCGCCAGGGCCTGCACGCGCGTGCGGTCGAAACGTGGCGCCGCGCGCTGCCGGTCTGCGACGACCCGGCGCTGCGCCGCAACATCGAGCTGTTCATGCGCAAGCTCGTCGCCGACATGTCGAAGGCCGACGCGAGCTGAGAAGAATTACCGCCAAGGCGCCAGGGACGCCAAGGTTCGCCAGGCAGAGATCACCAGGTCGGCACGTACATCGCCTGCAGCGTCGCGTAGTCGTCGAAGCCGACGGCCTTGCCCGCGTCGAGGTCGGCCTGGCACTCGCTCTGGTACTCGGGCAGCTTGATGTAGATGCGATCGGCGGCGACGTTCGTGTTCGTGTAGGCGGTGATGTCGCTGTCGCGGTTGCCGACGCCGGCAGCGATCGTCAGGCCCTGCTCGAGCGCGCTGATCGTCTGCGTCTTGTAGTCGATCGTGTCCTGGCCGGGCAGCGTGACGAACGAATCCGAAAGCCGCACCGGGCCGAGCGGGAAGCCCTTGTCGGACAGCCACTGCCGCGTGTCCTGCGTGTACTGGTTGCCGCGGGCGGTCACGTACACGAGCTGGAGGCCGTTCGCGGCGGCGGCCTGGTACGCGTCCGACGCGCCGGGCTGCTCGTCGGGCTCGATGCCGAGCGCGATCGTCTCGACGAACGCGTTCTCCGACGACGTCAGCGTGCCGTCGACGTCCGAGACGACGAGCGCCGAGTTGTCGGGCGCGACGTACGCGAGGAAGCTCGTGCCGGTGCGATCGCCGACGACCGAGACGTACATGTCGCGGAGGCCGATCGGCATGCGGTCGTCGGCCGACAAGGACAGCGCGAAGTGGCCTTCGTCGTCGGTCGTCGTCGTGCCGACCTTCTGCCAGTTGTTGTCGCGGCACGCGAACACGTCGACGTCTTCGTCCTCGAGCGCCTTGTCCGCGATCGTGTACGCGATCCAGCCTTCGACCACCTGCGGATCGGCGCTCGCCGGCGCGACCAGGTCGAAGCCGCGGTGGCGCGGATCGCCGAGCGCGGCGATGATGCTGCTCGACACGTGGCGAAAGTCACCGGCAGGTCCAGCATCCGGGGTGCCGTCGCACAGGACCTGGGGTACCGCGGCCTGGCCGTCGGCCTTGCCACTGCCGCCGTCGCCGGCTTCACCGGGATCCACGCCGACCGGCGTGGATGGCGCCGACGACGCGCAACCGACGAGAGCGAGGCAGAACGCGACGGGCGTGATCTTCATGCGACACGCTCGTTACAAGATGCGGGCCGACGAAAACGGCTACTCGGGTAGCCGCTGCGGCTAGCCGAGCGTGCCGGGGTTGAGCACGCGATCGGGATCGAGCGCGTCGCGCAGCCCGCGCAGGTAGCCATCGAGCTCGTGGGCCCGCGTGCCGAGCAGCCAGCCGCCGGCCGCTTGCGCCGCGCGCTCGCCGCCGGCGACGATCGTCGGCTCGTCGGGATCGAACGTGAAGAACGCGACCGCGCCGTCGGGATCGAAGCGCGAGATGTGAGCGCGAGCCGATGCACCGAGCCGTTGTGCCTCGGCGAGCACTCCGCGATAGACGGCGCGCAGCTTCGACGGCGTCGCCATCACCTGCAGCGACGGCGCGGCGCCGGGCGTGGGCTCGCCGGCGTGCAGGCGCCGCCACCACAGATCCGCGAGCGCGGGATCGTGCTCGTGGCCGCCCTCGGCGACGACCGCGCTCGTGATCAGATCGCGATCGCACGCCGCGAGATCGGTCGGCCCGGCCGTCGCGGCGACGAGCAGCGCGTGGCCGGCGGGCAACACGGCGCCCGCGAAGTGGCGCGCGGCCTCGGCGGCGTCGTAGATGCGCAGCCCGCTCGGCGCGGCTTCCTCGCGCAGCGCGAGGTAGATCGCCGACACCGCGGCGTCGATCGACGGCAGCACGTACGACGCGACGAGCCGCGACTCCGGCCGCTGGTGGATGCGCATCACGACGGACGTGATCACGCCGATCGTGCCTTCGCTGCCGCACAGCGCGCGCGCGAGGTCGGGGCCGGTCGAGCGGCGCGGCGCGACGCGCGTGTGCACGGTGCGGCCATCGGCGAGCACCGCCGAGACGCCGACGACCGCTTCTTCGAAGAAGCCGTGCCGCGCGCTCGACTTGCCGGGCGTGCGCACCGCGAGGATGCCGCCGAGCGACGACGTCAGCACGCTCGGCGGGTAATCCCCGATCGACAGGCCGCGCGGCTGCAAGATCCGCTCGAGCTCGAGCCCGGTGATGCCGGCCTGCGCGTGCACGAGCAGCGACTGCTCGTCGAGCTGGAGCACCTCGTCGAGGCGCTGCGTCGCGATCAGGACGCGCGGGCGCTCGCCGGCAGGGCGCGCCGGCCGGCTGCCGGTGCCGACGGGAAAGATCGCGGCGCCGGCAGCAGCCGCTCGCGATACGACCTCGGCGACCTCGGCGGCGCTGCCGGGCTCGACGCGAATTCCATCGGGCACTTCTTCGATGTGATCCGCGCCGACCGCCGCGCGCATCGCATCGATCAGCGGGCTTCGCGAACCAGGCAACAGCGAACCGGGACCAGGGGATTTCGAGTGCGCGGCTCCCGGCTCCCTGTTCCCTGTTCTCGACACGCGAAGCCCCATCTTCCCGGGGTTCATGATCCCCTCGGGATCCAGGCTCGCCTTCGCCGCTTCGAAGATCGCCATCGCCTCGCGATGCTCGGCGGCCATGAACGGCGCCTTGAGCAAGCCGACGCCATGATGGTGGCTGATCGTGGCGCCGACCCGCGTCGTGGCCTCGAGGCCGTCGCGCCAGATCGCGTCGTACAGGCGCTCGGCGGCGGCGCGATCGGGCGCGTGGCCGGCGAACGTGAAGTAGATCGAGCAGCCGTCTTCGTACGCGTGCGAGAAGTGCGCCATCACCACGGCATGGCGGCCGATCGCGGCGCGCACCGAGTGATAGAGATCGAGCAGGCGCTCCCAGCTCGCCGCGACCTCCATCGTGTCGACGAACGCGCCGTCGCGGAAGATCGGCGACATCCGGTAGCTGACCGCGTAGCGGTGACGCAGCCACGCCCAGCCGGGATCCTCGCCTTGATCGCGCGCGCCGGCGGCTTCGAGCTCGGCGAACGCGAGCGCGGCCTCGACCTCGGTGCGGATGCGCGCGCCCTCGAGCCCGATCACGAGCCGGCAGCCGCGCCGCGCGATCTTCTCGGCGACCGTGCCGAACACGCGGTTGACGAGCTCGCTCCTGCCGAGCGCGGCGTTCATCGCTGTCTGGCGCAACCCCTTGCCGCGGGCGAGCGCGCGCAGGCGATCGAGCACGCTGTCGTGATCGGGCGGCGCGCCGTCGGGCCAGGTCGGCAGCGCGCCGGTCTCGATCGCGGGGATCGGCGCGCGCACGTCGTGCGATTCGCCGCGGTCGTCGTGATGCGAGATCGAGTTGATCAGCGTGTCGAGCTCGTCGTACAGGCGCACGACGGCCGGCCGCAGGCCCTTTTGCACGACGCGCCGGATCGCCTCGACGCCGGCCGCGATCGATTCGATCTCGAACCCGCGGAACACGCGCAGCTGCGGCGCCGGCGCGACGCGCAGCCGCGCCGACGTGATGATGCCGAGCGTGCCTTCGCTGCCGCACACGAGCTGGGTCCAGCTCGGTCCTCGCATCGCACGGCCGCGCGTCACCGAGCCGTCGGTCTCGATCACCTCGCCGCGGCCGGTCACGACGGTGAGCCCGGCGACGCGATCCTCGACCTTGCCGTACTTCGTCGACAGCTGGCCGGCGGCGCGCGTCGCGAGCCAGCCGCCGACGGTCGAGCAATAGATCGACGACGGGAAGTGGCCGAACGTGTAGCCGCGGCGCGCGAGCTCGCGCTCGAAGCGCTCGCCCGACAGCCCGGCCTCGACGTCGCAGATCAACTCCTCGCCGTGCACCGCGCGCACCTGCTGCATGCGCTTCGTATCGATCGTGATGCCGCCGTGCAGCGGCACCGCACCGCCGCACACGCCCGAGCCGCCGCCATACGGCACGATCGGTACGCCGAGCGCGCGCGCGAGCCTGACGACCGCGACGATCTCGCGCACGTGCTCCGGCCACACGACCGCGTGCGGGCGATGCGCCGGCGGCGCGCCGTCGCGGATCGCGAGCAGCAGGCGCGGCCACATGTCGCGCGCGTACGTGTCGAGATCGACCGCGCGCATCGACACGCGGCGCGGCCCGACGATCGCCTCGAGCTCGCGGTGCAGGCGATCGACATCGATCACGCGCGAACCGTACTACGTTATGTTCGCCGCCACGATGGTTGGTCAACTCGATCGCATCCGCACGATCGCCGTGATCGGCGCAGGCACGATGGGTCACGGCATCGCGCACGTCGCCGCGCTCGCCGGCTTCGACGTGCGCTTGTACGACGCGCTCGCGGGAGCCGCGCGCGCCGGCGTCGATCGCATCGCGAAGAACCTCGCGAAGGGCGTCGAGCTCGGCAAGGTCGCGGCCGACGCGCGCGATGCGGCGCTCGCGCGGATCAGCGCGCGCGACGCGCTCGGCGACGCGCTCGCCGGCGCCGATTGCGTGATCGAGGCCGTGCCCGAGCGCATCGAGCTCAAGCGCGAGATCTTCGCGGCGGCCGATCGCGAAACGCCGGCGCACGCGCTGCTCGCGACGAACACGTCGTCGCTGCCGGTCGGCGAGATCGCGCGCGCGGTGCGCGACGGCGCGCGCGTCGTCGGCATGCACTTCTTCAACCCGGTGCACGTGATGAAGCTGGTCGAGGTCGTGCGCCACCGCGGCTCGAGCGACGACGCGGTCGCGCTCGCGGTCGCGCTCGCCGACAAGCTCGGCAAGACGCCGATCACGGTCGCCGACTCGCCGGGCTTCGCGTCGAGCCGGCTCGGTATCGTGCTCGGGCTCGAGGCGATGCGCATGGTCGAGCAGGGCGTCGCGTCGCCGGCCGACATCGACACCGCGATGAAGCTCGGCTACGGCCACCCGATGGGGCCGCTCGAGCTCACCGATCTCGTCGGGCTCGACGTTCGGCTCGGCATCGCCGAGTACCTCGCGGGCGCGCTCGGCCCGACGTTCACGCCGCCGCAGGTGCTGCGCGACCTCGTCGCGGCCGGCAAGCTCGGCAAGAAGACGGGCGAGGGCTTCTATCGCTGGTCGGCCGACGGCAAGCGCATCACGTAGGCGGTGGCGACGCGCTGGTCGTCGGGATCATTCCGCCGACCGCGTGGATGATGCCGACCGCGCCACCGCCGCCACCGGCGCCGTCGGAGGCTGCCGTCGCCGAGGTCGCATCGGTCATCCCGAATCCGCCGGCGCCGCCGGGCGTGCCGTTGTTGCCGCCTTTTGCGCCGCCCGTGCCTCCCGCGCCGAGCGCGGTCGCGTCGCCGCCGTCGGTGCCGCTCGTGCCGGCCTCGGCGCCGCCACCGCCGCCGCCGCCGTTCGCGAAGATCTGGGCCGAGCTCGCGACCTCGAGCGTCTGCGCGTCGAGGACGATCATACCGCCCGAGCCGCCCGCGCCGCCGCCGCCGCGCGAGGCCTGACCGCCGCCGCCGCCTGCGCCCGACGCGTCGATCGTGCCGGTGACGGCGAGCGTCCCGTGACACGCGAGCTCGATCGCGCCGCCGCTGTCGCCGCCCGGGCCGGCCTCGCCGCCGCTGTTCGTGTTGCCGGTGCCGCCGGCGCCGCCGCCGCAACCACCCTCGAGCGTCTGCACCGCGAACCGCGGCAGCGCCGTGCCGGCTGCCGCTCCCATGTTCGCGCCGCTTCCGCCGTTGCCGCCGATCGCGCCGAACGTGCCGCCCGCGCCGCCGCTGCCGCCGGACGTGTCGTTCGTCCCGGCCACCGCCGTGCACGCGGCGTCGGCGCTCGGGCCGATCGTCGGATCGATCTGCGAGCGGCTCGACGCGTCGAGCGTGCCGTCGATCTCGATCGTCGTCACCGCGACCAGCACGAGCGGCAGCGAGCCGGTCACCGGCACCGTCGTGTCGCTCGCCAGCGCGATCGAGTCGCCGCCGATCACGCACACCGTCGTGTTCGCCGCGTTCGTCATGGTCACGACCGCGCCGCCGGCGTCCTCGCAGTTCCCGGGCGTGGTGTCGATCGCGTCGCCGAGCTTCACGATGCCGGTCGGCACCGCGCCGACGCACACCGTGTACGGCGCCGTGCCGAAGCACTTCGGATCGAACGCGTCGGGTGCGTCGTCGAACACGTGCCCGCCATCGCCGCCGCCGTCACCTGGCCCGATGCCGGCTTGAAACCGACATGCCGCCACCGCGCCGAACACGAGCCACCGCACCACCGCACCATTGTATCAAGCCGCGGCAGCCTCGGCGGCGGGCTCTCCGACCTTGCGGTTGCCGACGGCGAGCAGCGCCGGCACGAGCACGAGCGCGGTCATCACGCACGCGATCTCGCCGATCAGCGACGCGGTGCCGAACCCGCGGATCGCGAGGTTCTCGCTGACGAGCAGCGAGCCGTAGCCGATCATCGTCGTCAGCGAGCACACGAACACCGCGCTGCCGCTCGTGCGCAGCGTCGCGACCGGATCGTAGTTGCCGTGGTCGTCGCGGCGGTGACCGACGTTGATCGCGTAGTCGATGCCGAGGCCGAGCGTGATCGGCAGCGCGACGAAGTCGAGGAAGTTGACCTTGAGCCCGAGCAGCGCGCACGCGGCGACCATGAGCAGCGAGCCGCCGACGGTCGCGAGCAGCACGGCGACGGCGCGTCGATTGCGGCCGACGAGCAACAGCACCATCACGACCAGGCCGACCGCCGCGATCGCGGTGACGAACGGGCCGTCGCGTTCGATCGAGCTGATGATGTCGGCGAAGATCACGCTCGCGCCCGACGTCGTGACGACCTCGCCGCCTTTGAGGTGCAGCTCGCGGATCGCGGTCGCGAACCGGATCAGATCGTGGCCGTTCCACTCGTCGAGCTTGTTCGCGGGCCGGAGCGAGACCAGGAGCCCGATGCGCCCGTCCTTCTCGGCGAACTGCTGCTTGAAGCTCGCGGGCAGCGAGTCGATCGTGATCGGCGCGAGCTCCGCGGGTGGCCGGAGCTCGGCGAGCTCGGCGCGCTCCTTGTCGTCGAGCCCGGCCAGCGCCGGATCGTCGAGCTCGGCGCGGATGTCCGCGAGCAGCGCGAGCCGCTTCGGCTGATCCGGCGGCACGATGTCGAGGATCGACACGACCGGGCCCACCGTCTGGCGCTCGGGCGGCACGCCGGCATCGAGCGCGTGGAGCGCGTCGACGATCGACGGCACCTGATCGAGCCGGTCGGCCGCGATGATCGTACGGCCCGCGTAGCCGCGCCCGAACGTGTCGTCGGACAGCTTCATCCACCGCCGCGCGGTGATCGCGTCCTCGCCTTTCGAGCGCAGCTCCTTGATGTCGTACTCGAACGGATCGGATGCGACGAACTTGACGACGACCGCGGCCGCGGCGATCCCGATGCCGGCGGCGACCGCGAGCACGACGCGCGAGCGCCGGAACCCGAGGACGCGCACGAGCGTACCGCCGACGAGCGGCTCGCCATCGTGGATGCGCGTGTCGCGACCGAACTGCAACAGCAGCGCCGGCAACAGCGTGTACGTCGCGATCCAGCACAGCATCATGCCGACGGCGCCGATCACCGCGAAGTCGGCAAAGCCCTTGAAGCTGGTCGCCGCGAGCGAGCCGTACGCGATCGACGCGCCGAGCGACGCGACCGCGGTCGGCCGCAGCGTGCCGAGGATCGCGGTCCCGAGTGATTCTTCGACGCCGCGCGTACCACGCTCCTCGAGGTAGCGCGCGATCAAGAGGATCCCGTAGTTGATGCCGTTGCCGGCGATGATCGCGCCGAGGAACGCGGTCGCGGCGTTGAGGTGGCCGACCGTGAACACGGCCGCGCCGAACGCCGCCGCGGTCGCGACGCCGATCGTGCCGACGAGCAGCGCGAGCATCGTCGCGCTGCGGAAGTAAAACGCGAGCACGAGCGCGACGAGCAGCCCGGTGATCAGCGTCGATAGCAAGATCCCCTTCGAGATCGCGCGGTGCTCGCCGATCGCGCTGACCACCCCGCCGGTGAAGCCGATGTCGACGCCGGGATGCGCCGAGATCACGGCGGCGCGCACGCGCGCCATCGCGGCGAGGAGCTCCTCGCCGCGCGCGGCATCGGTCGGGCGAAACCCGGTGCGGACCTGCAGCATCTCGATCAACCCGTCCTTGCTGACGTTGAACGGATGATCGAGCTTGGCCTCGGCGTCCTTGCGCTTCGCGCGGAGGTCGTCGAGCTGCTTGCGCTGCTTCGCGATGTCGGCCGCGGTGTCGTCGTCGAGATCGACGTAGAGCGGGTTCGCGGCGAGCTTGGCGCTCTTGATGCGCTCGGCGAGCGCGTCGCGCGCGCGCACGAGATCGTCGGGCGGCACGAACAGCCAGCGATGGTCGGACAGAAACCGGCGCAGGTCGGCATCGTTCTCGTCGACCTGCTCGACGAGCTGCGGCGGCAACGCACGCAGGCCGGTCGCGGTCTCGCGCGCGGCCTCGGCACGCGTCGTGGGATCGGGCGCGGTCAGCACGACGAGCACGGTGTCGGTCGTCTTCACGCGCGCCTCGAGCGCGCGCAGGTCCTTCACGGCGGGCGCGTCTTGCGGCAGCAAGTACGAGAAGTCGGCGTACAGCGGCAGCCGATACGCGACGAGGTAGATCGCGAAGGCGAGCACGACCGCGTGGATCGCCACGATCGCCAGCGCGTGCCGCCGCAACCAAGCGACGTAGCGGCGGGCCAGCTGCTCGGGAGTCATCTCGTGGGCTCGGTGCGCCGCCGAGGACGCGCTCGACCGACGTGACCCCGAGACTAGCGCATCAGGCGGAGTGGGCTAGCCCCCGCCTCACCAAAGGACTTGCGGGCGCGGCGCACGACCGGGACGCTCGGGTCGCGACACTTTGGCATGTGCGCGATCTTTGCCAGCGACCGGCGCAGCCGGCGCCGGCGGCGGCGCGACGAGCGCGAGCGATGCCACGCGTGCGAGCGCCGGCGATCCGCGCTCGACCGACGCGACCTGCAGCGCGAGCACGGGATCGACCGCGCGCCCCTCGATGCGCACCTCGAAGTGCAGGTGCGGGCCGGTCGCGCGGCCGGTCGAGCCGACCTGACCGATGCGATCGCCGGCCGCGACCGTGCGGTCGCGCTTCGTCTCGATCTTGCGCAGGTGCGCGTAGCGCGTGACCACGCCGCCTCCGTGATCGACGTACACGACGTTGCCGTAGCCGCCCTGGCGACCGGCGAACACGACGACGCCGTCGCCGGCGGCGAGCACCGGCGTGCCGGGATCGGCGCGATAGTCGCGGCCGGCGTGAAAGCGGCGATCGTGGCGGAACGGATCGTCGCGATAACCGTAGCCCGAGCTCTCGGCACAAGCCTCGGGCGAGATCGGCGAGGTCGTCAGCACGCGCACGTCGGGGCCGGGCAACGGCAGGTGCTCGACCCAGCCGCGCACGACCTCGATGAGCTGCGCGATCGGCTGCGGCGACGCGTCAGCCGCCGAAGAGGCGGTCGCGAGAGCGAAGAAGACGACAACGACGAGACGACGCATCCGTAAAGCTCGCAGCCGTCGATCAGTGTTTTTCGAACGCCGCTCCCGGATCAATGTAGGCAAGCCATTTTCGTGTATGTACGGGCCATGACTCCCCAGGCGCCGCGTCGCTGGCCGGTCGTGGCGATCGGCCTCGTCGGAGCGGTCGCGCTCGCGATCTCGGTCCAGGCCGGCGTGTGGTGGTCTGTGGGAGACGGAACGGTGACGATCGGGCCGTTCGGCTCGCACCAGTGCTTCGGCGGTGACTGCGGCGGCTCGGGCCTGGGGTGGATCGGCGGCTCGGACTTATGGATGCGCAGCGCGATCGCGACCGGCGTCGCGGGCGCGCTCGCGAGCCTCTTGCTGGTCGCGCTCGCCGGCGCGTGCGCGGCGCGCCGCGTGCCGCGCGTGCTCGCGCGCATGGCGCTGTCGACCCTCGCGGCGGCGGTCGCGTGCGCCGCGTACTTCGTGTCGCAATTCCCCGGCGTCGCGGGCGCGGGTGTCGACCGCGGGCTCGTGCTGTACGCGATCGGCGTGGTCGCGGGCGCGGGCGCCGCTATCGCGGTACTGCGAGCGGCGTAGGCGCGGCGACGCGCGTTGCGGCGTCGACGTCGTCGAGGCGCAGCGCGGTCTTCGCCATCCTGCGCAGCACGAAGAACGCGAGCACGGTGAGCCCGGCGAGCGCCGGGATCGCCAGTGCGGCGAGCCGGTTGTGGCCCTCGAGGTGGAGCGGCACCTGGATGAACGCGGTCAGATCGTACGCGCCGTGGAACGCGACGGCGAGCAGGTAGCCGCCGACGATGCCGAGGCCCTTGCCGTCGAACCGCCGCCGCGCGGCCATCGCGCCGGCCATGCCGGTCCACATCGCATGCCCGGGTACCGCCAGCACCGCGCGCATGACCCAGGTCTCGAGCTGATCGGAGAGCGTGGGCTCGCCGAACAGGTACATCACGTTCTCGACCAGCGCGAACCCGAGGCCGGCGCGGCTCGCGTAGACGATGCCGTCCATGCGCTCGTCGAAATCCGGCAGCCACCACACCATCCAGAAGATCACCGAGAGCTTGCACGCCTCCTCGACGCCGGCGGCGACGAAGAACGCGTGAAAGCTCGCGCCCTGATAGGTCAGACGGGGGCCGATCTGCTCGCCGATGGTGCCCGACAGGACGAGCTCGATGACGATCGCCGGCAGCACGCTGACCATGCCGAATGCCGCGCACAGCCTGCGCAGGCTCGGTGGCTCCGGGCGCTTGCGATCCAGTCGGTCGACGAGCGCCATCGCGACCAACGCCGGCACCGCGCCCGACACCGCGAGCTCCCAAGACGGATGCGACACCGCGCCGGCCAGTATGTCATGGATCATTCCCCGACCGCCCCGAGCCGTGCTCGGCTTGACACCTCACGTCAAGCAGCCGATCCTTTGTGCGTGGTGCCGCCGGAGCCCACCGGGCCTCCCATGCGTGTGGGCCGCTACGAGGTGATCAGTCACCTCGCGACCGGCGGCATGGCGCAGATCTATCTCGCGCGCCAGAGCGGGCTCGGCGCGTTCGAGCGTCACGTGGTGCTCAAGACGATCCTGCGCGAGCGCGCGACGGATCAGCGCTTCATCACGATGTTCCTCGACGAGGCCAAGCTCGCGGCCACGCTCAACCACCAGAACATCGCGCAGGTCTACGAGGTCGACGAGGCCGAGGGCTCGTACTTCATGGCGATGGAGTACGTGCACGGCGAGAACGCGCGCGCGATCCTCGAGACCACGATCCGGCGCGGCTGGACCGTGCCGCTCGAGCTCGCGGTGATGATCGTCAGCGGCGCGGCCGCCGGGCTGCACCACGCCCACGAGCGCAAGGGCAAGGGCGGCCAGCCGCTCAACATCGTGCACCGCGACGTGTCGCCCGCGAACATCATGGTCGGCTACGACGGCAGCGTGAAGGTCCTCGACTTCGGCATCGCGAAGGCCGAGGAGCGCGCGACCAAGACCGTCGGCGGCACGATCAAGGGCAAGTACGGCTACATGTCGCCCGAGCAGTGCAAGGGCAAGCCGATCGATCGCAGGAGCGACATCTTCGCGCTCGGCATCTGCCTGTACGAGATGACGACGCTGCGGCGCGCCTTCAAGGGCAACGATGACTTCGAGACGATGAAGCGGATCGTCGCCGGCGACGTGATGCTGCCGTCGGTCGCGGTGCCCGGCTACCCGC
Source organism: Kofleriaceae bacterium (assembly GCA_035500135.1). Classification (GTDB taxonomy): domain Bacteria; phylum Myxococcota_A; class Polyangia; order Haliangiales; family Haliangiaceae; genus JABFXX01. Next base: position 14,007 of record DATJXL010000030.1, on the reverse strand, counting down.
GCGAGCTCGAGGCGATCATCCTGACCGCGATGGCGAACGATCCGAACGCGCGGTTCCAGACCGCGCAGGAGATGATCGAGGCGCTCGACGCGTTCGCGGTGCGCGCGAAGCTGACCGGCTCGAACACGGCGATGGGCCGGTTCATGGTGCAGCTGTTCGGCTCGAAGAAGGAGCCGTGGGTCGAGGGCGCGGCCGCCGCCGCGGTGCCCGAGCGCACGCTCGAGAACGAGTCCGAGCACGACGAGGACAACGACGAGAAGACGTCGGTGGTCGACGATCGCGACCGCCGGCCGTCGTCGCCGCCGGTGGCGCAGAACATCCCGCCCAACCCGAGCGCGCGGCGGACGCCTCCGTCGGTGACCGCACAGCTCCAGCCCGCGGCCGATGCGGCCGCCTGGCAAGAGGGCGATGCGCGACGTCCCGCGCCGCGGCCGTTCGAGTCGCGTACGCCGCCCGGCGGCAACGATCAGCTGAACACGACGCTCGCCGGCACCGGCGTGCCGCGGTCGCGTCCCAGTCAGCCCGAGATCCCGCAGCTCCGCCTCGGCTCGGAGCCGATCAGCGAGCCCGGCGCGCGCCCGCTCGTCGATTCCGGCCTCGGCTACAAGGCCAGCCCGACGGCCGCGACCCTGCCCAACCCGGGAACGTCGACGCGCATGCCGACGCGCGCACCGGAGGACTACCGCATCCGATCGTACCGCGGCTGGGTGCTGCTCGTGTTCCTGATGGCGCTCGGCGTGGTCGCGGGCATCGCGATCGCGATGTCGACCTCGCCCTAGCTAAGCTCTCATGATTGATCACATCTGAGCTCTCGCTCGCCAGCCGAGCTCGAGCAGCAGCAGGTCGTGCATGCCGCGGCCGAGCACGAGCCAGCCTGGATCGCCGTTTCTCGGCAAGTGGCCGCCGAGGCCGGCGATCGCCAACATTGCCTCTTGGACCGTCGGCCTCGCTGGAATCGGTCGCTTCGCTACGGCGCGTAGCACGTCGAGCTGCGTCGGAGTGAGTGCGGCGGATGCGGGGCGTTCGGGAGCTTCGCGGGCCAGATGCCGTAGCAAGAGCAAGCGCCAAGCGACGGGTGCGAGCACGGCCATCGCGTTGAGGAGGCTGTGCGCGGTCTCGAGCTGGCGCTTTTCGTACGCGCATCCCGTCTTCAGCGCCTTGAAGTACTCCTCGATCATCCACCGGCCTCGATAGCAGTCGACGACGAATGCGATCTCGTCGGTCGTCGTGACGGGCAGATCGGTGAGCAGAAACCACTCGACCGGCGGCTCTCCGCGCGGCGGGCGACGTTCGACGACATAGACGACGTGGAGCGCGATCGACTTCGAGCTGCCCTTCTTGGCTTTGGCTGTGCGCGGAATCTCCACGGTGGTGGCCGCGAAGCTCAGGCGTGCAAGCCGGCCCTTTCGAGCAGGGTGTCGCTTGCCGGGTGCTCCAGGAATGTGCGGCCGACGCGTGAGCGGCACTTCACGTTCGAACGAGCGCTTCGCGGCTCTCGCAGCGTCTCGCAATCGCTGCTCGTCGTCGCCGACGAGAACTCGATTCTGAAACGCACGGATCACGTACGAGCGCCCGCCGTCGTGAAGACACGCGAGGATCGGGTACGAGTCCGCCTCGCGATCCATGATGTGAATCGCCCGCGTTTTTCCGTCGAGCAGCTGCTCCGTAGCTTCGATTCCACGTGGCCAGCGAGCGGACTCACCGCGGCTGTCGCTGCGCTTGCGTTGGCTCTTCGGCTTCGGCTTGTCGAGTCGGAAGATCGTTTCGATGGCGAGCAGACCGAGCGGCTCTCGGCTGCCATTCGCGACCACAGCCAAGCTGAAGTGTCCGAAGAATCCCTGGCCAGGATTGACGAGCCGACCAAGTCCCTCGCGAACTACCGAGCCGCTGAACTCGAACTGGCTCGTGTCGTGAACGACGAGAACTCGCTCGTGCGTAGCCGCTCGCTTTGCCGTCTGACGAAAGTGCGGAGCGAGGATCGCATCCGGTGTGACCTGGTCATTGCCGAAGAACCGGTACGCCGCCTCAAGCTCAGCATCGTCGAGCGCCTTGGGAAAGCTCTCGGCGGGCCGATCGACGATCGACGTCACCAGCGCAGTCAAACGCTTGGCCAAGCGAAGGTCGCCGAGGTCGGCCTCGGCCACCTCGTCGGCAATGGCAGGAACGGCGGCTACGCGTCTCGGCACCCGGCGACGGGATCACGGCCGGCGATCCCGCGCAAGATGTGATGGATCATGAGAGCTAAGCTAGTCGAGCGATCGCCTCAGCGATCGAAGTGAAACGCGTCGTCGTGCTTGCACGTGTAGTCGAGCGTGCCGTCGTCGTGCAGCGTCGCGATGCACGGCGGGTACAGCCAGTGGCCGAAGCTCGCCGCGCTGCAGCTCCACGTGCCGCCGTTGCCGCACACGAGGAACGCGGTGCGCCGCCACGTGCGGTAGCCGTTCGTCTTGCAGTAGGCCGTATCGACCGTGTTCGCCCGGTTCAGCACGCGGAGCTCGAGCGCGACCGCCGGCTTGCCCATGTGATGGAGCACGCGCAGGTGGGCGTCGGTGTCGATCGGTTCGGTCCACATCCCGCACAGCTTGGAATTCGGCAAGACGGCGAGCGGGATCGACTTCCGGCGCGTGCCGCCGTCGTCGATCACGATGAAGTAGGTCGCATTGTCGGAGCTGCGAATCGTGCGGTCGCGCTCGGCGACGCGGTACAGCCGCGCCGTCGCGCTCCCGACGCGCGCGACCTCCAGCCGGTCGCACGTCACGACGAAGCGCGGATCGCGCGTGGCGTCGACGGGCGCGAGCTCGTCGCACGCATCGGTCGCGGTTAGTGAGGCCATGTCGGTGTCGGGACTGGGCGGGACCTCGTCGTCCTGGCCGTAGGCGGCCATCTGCCAGTCGTCGTCGGCGCGGGCGACGCCGGCGAGCATGGCCACGCATCCGGCGACCGCCGCTGCTCCCGCACGCATGCCGGCCCAACGAATGGACCGGAGGCCTTATTTCGCGAATGTGATACACGGATGCATGGCGACGGCGACGACGACAACTCCCGAACGGCTCACCAGCTACGACCCCTCGACCGGCGACGCGATCGGCAGCGTACCGATCTTCACGCCCGCGGACGTCGACGCGGCGGTCGCGCGCGCGCGGGTCGCGGCCGATCAGTGGTCGCTGCGCTCGTTCGCCGCGCGCCGCGAGGAGCTGTCGGAGTTTCGCCGCGCGTTCGCGGCCGCGGCCGACGAGCTCGCCGAGCTGATCCATCGCGAGAACGGCAAGCCCGAGCTCGAGGCGCTCGTCGAGGTGATGATGGCGCTCGGCCACATCCAGCACGCCGCCTCGCGCGCCGAGCACGCGCTCGCGCCGCACAAGGTGTCGGCGGGCATGCTCGCGAACTTCCGCGCGACGATCAGCTACCACCCGCTCGGCGTGGTCGGCGTGATCGGGCCGTGGAACTATCCGTTGTTCACGCCGATGGGCTCGATCGCGTACGCGCTCGCGGCCGGCAACGCGGTCGTGTGGAAGCCGAGCGAGCTGACGCCGCTCGTCGCGCTCAAGGTCGAGGAGATCGCGCGGCGCGCGTTCGCGCTGCCCGACCTCTTGCAGGTCGTCACCGGCGCCGGCGCGACCGGCGCGGCGCTCGCGAAGAGCGCGGTCGACAAGATCGCGTTCACGGGCTCGACCGCGACCGGCAAGCGGGTCGCGATCGCCGCGGCCGAGCGGCTGACGCCCGTCTTGCTCGAGCTCGGCGGCAAGGATCCGATGATCGTCGGCGAGGACGCCGACCTCGACAAGGCCGCCGAGGCCTGCGTGTACGGCGCGCTCACGAACGCGGGCCAGGCGTGCATCTCGGTCGAGCGGGTGTACGTCGCCGACGCCGTGTACGACCAGTTCGTCGCGGACGTCGTGCGCCAGGTCCGCGACCTCAAGGTCGGCGGCGACGACGGCCACCTCGGCGCGATGACGTCGCCGGCGCAGGTCGGCATCGTCAAGGACCACCTCGACGACGCGATCGCGAAGGGCGCGAAGGTCCTGACCGGCGGTCCGCAGGCGATCAGCGGCAGCTACATCCAGCCGACGGTGCTCGCGAACGTCGACCACCGCATGAAGGTGATGACCGAGGAGACGTTCGGCCCGGTGATCCCGATCGCGCGCGTCGCGTCGGTCGACGAAGCGGTGCGGCTCGCCAACGACACGCGCTACGGGCTCGGCTCGGCGGTGTTCGCCGGCAAGGGCGCGCGCGCGATCGCCGCGAAGCTGCGCGCCGGCATGACGTCGATCAACTCGGTGATGGCGTTCGCCGGGATCCCGTCGCTGCCGTTCGGCGGCATCGGCGAGAGCGGGATCGGCCGCATCCACGGCGACGAGGGCATCCGCGAGTTCACGCGGATCAAGTCGACCGCCGAGCAGGTGATGTCGATCCCGCTGAACATGCTGACGTTCCGCCAGCCCAAGGACATGCCGAAGCGCCTGCGCGGGATGATCAAGCAGCTGTACGGCGACGGCGTCGTCGCGCGCGCGGGCGATCTGTGGCGTAAGCTACGGTGATGGTGCGAACGGCGGTGGTGGTGTGTGCGCTCGCGGCATGCAGCGGCAGCGGGGCGAAGGACACGACCGACATCAAGCCGACGCTCGATCTCGCGAGCACGTCGACCGCCGACATCATGCACCTCATCGGCGACGCCGGCGGCGCCGACATCTCCGACGCCGAGTCGTACGTCGATGCGTTCTCGGCCGGCTCCGATCCGTGCCCGGCCGCGACGGTCAGCGGCACCACGATCACGTTCACCGGCAACGGCTGCACCACGCAGGCGAGCATCAAGATCACCGGCAGCGCGACGGTCGAGAACCCGATGCTCGACTCGCGCGTCGCGTTCGATCCGAGCAAGCCGACCGCGTACACCTTCGATCAGCTCTCGCTCGCCGCCGACGTGCCCGTGATGTACGACGGCACGCTCACGTACACGAACGAGTTCAAGGACTACGTCGCCGACGTGACCGCGACGACCGCCGGTAGCACGTTTCGCTCGAACCTGTTCTACACGTGCGGCACGACCCAGGGCGGCTGCACGCTCGCGAACAGCGGCATCGAGATCGTCGGCACCGGCGGCGTGCTCGCGTCGGGCACCGTGACCAGCACGCAGGAGATGTACACGCTGCGCGGCACGGACACGCTCACCGCGACCGTCACCGAGGGGGCGACGCCGTGCACGACGTGGCAGATCTCGGATGGCAGCAGCGGACCGAGCTGTCCGTAGGCGCGAGCTTCTGCGGTTGCGGCGGCCGCGGCGACGGCGACGGCGACGGCTAACGGCCGCGGCTCGCGGCGGCGGCGACGGCTCGCGGCGGCGGCTTCGGCTAACGGCCGCGGCTGGCGGCTTCGGCTAACGGCCGCGGCTGGCGGCCGCGGCTTCGGCTAACGGCCGCGGCTAACGGCCGCGGCTTCGGCGCGCGGCATGCGGCTCGCGGTCGCGGCACGCGGTCGCGGCCGCGGTTCGCGGCACCGGCTGCGGCCGCGGCTGCGGTCCGCACGGCGCGAATCTCGCGCGCGTGCCATGACGCGCTCTCCTTCGGCTCTGCTCGCGGTGGCCGTCGCCGCCGCCGCGAGCCGCCGCCGCCGCCGCCGCGAGCCGCGTCACCGACACGCGCTATCGCCGCGCGGGCACCGAAACCGCACGTGCAGGTGATTGTCATGGTTCGGCACGTGCCGCACGAGCCCATCGCTCGAGCCCCGGCCGTGCGGATACTGGAACAGATACTCGAGCCGGTCGTCGTCGATGCCCTGGTCCTTCGCCCAGCGATAGACGATGCCCTGCACGTCGTAATCGAGGAACATGACCTGCACGCCGCCGTCCTCGTGCGCGGTGTCGGCGAACTCGTTGATCAGCGCGAACGTCGCGGCGCAGTCGAGGTTGTCCTCGGTCGCGGTCACGAACTCGCGCGGAAAATTCGCCGGCTTCTCGCGGTAGACGAGGCCGATGTCGGCGTCGCGGCCGGTCTGATGCGAATGATGCTCCGTGATCGGACCGCCATGCTCCGCCGACAGATCGCCGATCGCGAGCACGTGCGCGTCCGGAAACAGGTCGCGCATGTCGGTGATCGCGCGCAGCACGTAATCGACGGTCGTCCGCGTGCCGAATGCGCGCCACGGCCGGCGGATGACGTAGCCGTCGCCGTCGGGCAAGCGCGAGGCGTCGCGCAGGTAGCCGTCCCACGGCACGCCGACCGACTGGCCGTGCACCGGCTCGTGCACCGGGACGCGCGCGACGCGCGCCGTGCGCGCTTGCGCGTGCGCGGCGTGCTTCCTCGGCTTCTTGTGGTGCGCGCCGGAATCGGCGGACACGGTGGCCGAGGTGACGTTGGCGACGAGGCAGGCGACGAGGACTGCGCGCATGGCTCCCGCGCAGAATGATGACGCGGCTAGTGCGCGTGGATCAACTTTTGCTCGTCGCACAGTGCGGAAAGCCGCACGCCGATCGGCTTCAAGTCGTCCTGGAGCGTCTTCGTGAAATCTTCACGGCGCAGGTGCTTGGCGGCGGCGATAAGCTTCGCGATGTCGCCGCAGTGCATGTGCGCGGCGCGCAGCGCGTCGGCGCCGCCGTTGTACAGCTTCGCTTCGTTCAAGGTGGCGTTGTTCGGGCGCTTGCGCAGGTGCAGATCGGCGACGAGCTCGTCGATGATCTGCGCCTTCTTCGCGAGCTTCTGATCGCGCGGCAAGCTCGTCTCGTACAGCTTCGCGAGCTGGTGGTACGTGGCCAGGATCCGCGCGGTGCGCGGCAGCGACAGCGCCTGGCCGAGGGTCCACGCGACGTCCTCGGGCGAGCCCGGGCCGAACCGGATCTGGATCCAGTGATCGGTGAGCGCGTCGGCGATGTACTCGGCGAGGCTCTCGTTGAAGAATTGCTCGTCGGCAATGAACACGGTGGCGTGCACCGACTCGTGCAGGATCGTGTTCGCGAGATAGGGCAGGGCGTCGTCGCCGCCGCCGAGCATCGACGACGTCACCGGATCCTGAAACCAGCCGCCGGTCGAGTACGCCGACGCCGGCCGCACGACCGCGTCGAGGCCCTTCGCGTCGAGCTGCTGCTTGAAGTGCACGGCCTCGTCCTCGTCGAACCAGCCCAGGCCCGGGAAGCAGCCCGCGATCGGGAAGCACCACGGGACGGGCTTGAACTGCAGCGGATCGGCGGCGCCGACGAACCATACCGTCGCGGCGCGGCGATCCTCCGGCAGCCAGACGAACTTCGTGTAGTTCTTCTTGATCGAGAGCCCGTAGCTGCGGCCGTACTGCTTGATCGCCGGAATCTCGGCGAGCTCGACCGCCACGCGCAGCGGCGTGTCGGGATCCTTGATCACGTCCTCGATCGGCCGCGCGCGCCCGAGCAGATCGAGCTGGCCGGCGGCGCCTTGCGCGACGTAGCGCACGTACAGGCAGCCGCTCGCGAGCGCGACCACGAGCGCGAGCGCGAGCGCGCGCATCACTACAGCAGGTCCGCGATGGCTTGCGCGAGGGCGTCGGCGCCTTCGAGCTTCTGCGTCGTCCAGCCGATGCCGAGCCCGCTGCCGTCGGCATGCTTCGGGATGATGTGGAAGTGGACGTGGCGCACGGCCTGATGGGCCTCGGCGCCGTTGTTCTGCAGCACGTTGTACGCGCGCGCGCCGGTCGCGGCGAGGATCGCGCGCGCGATCCTCGGCAGCGCTCGCCCGAGCGCTGCCGCCGAGTCCGACGACAGCTCGTCGAGCGTCTCGGCCGGCTCGCGCGGGATGACGAGCGTGTGGCCACGCGACAGCGGATTGACGTCGAGGAACGCGACGACCTGATCGTCTTCGTAGACGCGGTGACACGGAATCTCGTTGCGCAGGATCTTGCCGAAGATGGTGTCGGCCATGACGACAGCGTATCAGGGATCGCTCGATTGGCCGTACACTGGAGCGATGAGGGCCTCGATCGTGGCACCTGTGCTCGCGCTCGTCGCGTGCGACAAGGTGCTCGGCCTCGATCAGCTTGGACCGAACCCGGATGCGATCGACGCACCGCCCGGTCCGGTCGTCACCGGCAAGCTGTCGCAAACGTACACCAACAACGACTCGTCGCACACGACCTGGTCGCAGTCGTTCGTCGTGCAGTAGCGCTACATCGCGTCGGCGCAGCAGCGAAAGCCGGTCGAGTAGTCCCAGTAGCTCGCGTCGTGCGCGGTCGTCGCGTACAGGCAGCCGTTGCCGTTGAGCACGGTGTCGACGTAGTAGCCGCCGCGGAACGTGCCGGCCGGATCCGCGGTCCACTCGTGCACGTTGCCCATCATGTCGAACGCACCCTCGGCGGTGACGCAGCCGGTGTGCGAACCGGTCGGCGCGAGCCCGTCGGCTTCCTGGTTCATGCACGGGCTGTCGAGGTGCGCGTAGATCCACGCGTCGGTCGTGCCGTACAGCTCGACCGCGGGATGCACGGCGCGCGCGTCGTTGCACACGCCGGGCTCGCGCGTGTTGCCGTACGGGTAGGTCGTCGTCGTCGGGCCCTGACACGCGCGCAGCCACTCGGTGTCGGTGCACAGCCGCTTGCCCGCGGTCGTGCACGCGGCGCCGGCCTCGGTTTGCGAGATGTACGCCTGCGGCACGGCGCCGCGCAGCGACACGGCGCGCACGGTGTGCCCGGTCGGCGGGAAGTACGGCGACCACGGCTGCGTGCCGGTCGTGGTGACCTCGACGAGCGCGGCCTCGAAGCGATCGACGCAGAACGCGTCGACATGCACCATCCCGGCGGGGCAGCCCGGATCGCCGGGTTCTTCGGTCGAGCACGCATTCGGCTCGGGTACGGTGTCGGGATCGCACGCGATCGAATCGGCGAAGCGCGGCGTGCAGCACTCGATGTTCGGGGGCCCGGTGCACAGATCGGGCGTCGGCACGCGCGAGCCGTAGCAGGTGGTGACGTCGATGCACGAGCCGGGAATCGCGTTCGCGGTGCACGACGGCGCGGCGCTCGCGAGCGCGGCATCGGGCGTGATCGGCACGGCGCACGCGGGCGCGTCGGGCGCGGCCCCATCACCGGACGCGCCGGCATCGCCGTGCGCGGCGTGGTGGCTGCTGCACGCCGCGAGCAACAGCGCGAGTCGCTTCATGGATCGAACCGGTAGCCCGAGCCGCGCACCGTGATGAAGTGGTGCGGCTGCTCGGGGTCGACCTCGAAGCGCTTGCGCAGCTGGCCGACGAAGTTGTCGACCGTACGCACCGAGCCGGCGTGCTGGCCCCACACGAGGCGGAACAGCTGATCGCGCGAGAACACCTGCCTGGGGTGGCGCGCGAAGAACGCGAGCAGCTCGAACTCGAGATGAGTGAGCTTGACCTCGCAGTCTCCGCGCTTGACGAGGCGCTGTGCGAGATCGATCGTCACGTCCTCGAACGCGAGCACGTTGCCGCTCGCGGTCGCGACCGGCTGCGAGACGACCGGCTGGGCGCGGCGCAGCACGGCGTCGATGCGCGCGAGCAGCTCGGCGAGCGCGAACGGCTTGGTGACGTAGTCGTCGGCGCCGAGGCGAAGCGCGTTGACCTTGTCGAACTCGCCTTCGCGCGCCGAGACGACGATCACGGGCACGACGTTGTCCTCGGCGCGCAGCGCCTGCAGCACCTCGAGGCCGTTGCGCTTCGGGAGGTTGATGTCGAGCAGGACGAGCTCGAACTCCTGCTCGCGTGCCTTGCGCAGCGCCTCGTCGCCGTCGCGCGCGACCACGGTCGCGCGGCCCGCGAGCTTCAGATTCAGCGACAGCCCGGTCGCGATCGCCTCGTCGTCCTCGACGATCAGGATCATGCCGTCACCGGCGCGGCATGCGGCTGCGGTTCGCGGCGCCGGCGCAGCCGGATGCGGAACACGGTCTCGCCAGGCCGCGACACGAGTACGAGCTTGCCGCGGTGACCGCGCACGATCGAACGCACGAACGCGAGGCCGAGGCCGACGCCGGGCTGGCCGCTCTCGACGGCGGCGCGCCCGCGATGGAACTGCTCGTAGATCTCGGCCCGCTCGTCGCGTGCGATGCCGGGCCCGTTATCGTGCACCGACAGCTCGATCCACCGCCCCACGGCGCGCGCGTCGAGCGCGATCCGCTTGTCTTCGCCGCTGTACTTCCACGCGTTCGTGAGCAGATTGACGAGCGCGCGCACGAGCGTCGAGCGGTCGCCGATCACGGCGAGCCCGCGCTCGACGGTGACGTCGATCGGCGTCGGCCGCGACAGCGTGAGCGCGTCGAACGCGGCGACCGCTTCGGTGCACAGCTCGCGCACGTCGACCGGCTCGCGCGCGAACACGTGCGCGCCCGACTCGAGCCGCGACAGCTCGAGCACGCGACCGACGAGCTGCTCGAGCCGATCGGTCTCGCGCGCGAGCAGCGATAGCACCTGGGCCTTCTCGGCATCCGCGAGGCGCGAGTCGCGCAACGAGTCGATGAGCAGGTGCAGCGACGTCACCGGCGTGCGCAGCTCGTGCGACACACTCGCGACGAAGTCGTTCTGCACGCGCACGAGCGACGCGCCCTTCGTCACGAAGATCGAGACCAGGATGTAGCCGGTGATGCAGCTCGTGCAGAACGTCAGCACGAGCACGCCGGAGAACAGGGTCGGCATCGAGCTGCCCATCGCGAGGAGCAGGATGCCGACGCCGGTCATCAGGATCGTCGGCAGCAGCACGGCGAGCATGAGCACGACCTGGGCGCGTCGTAGCTGCAGGTTGGCTCGCGGAAACCGCACGGGCACACTATGCCACGCGGTACGACCGCCGGATGAGAGCGATCGCGATCGTGGTGGTGCCGGCGGCCGATGGGGCCGCGCGGATGGTCCCGGCCGTCGTCAGGCTGAGGTGACCGGCTCGGGCCCGGCCGCGGGCGCCTCGGTCTCGTTCGCGCGGACGTGCTCGGGCACGCCGTGCAGATCCCAGATCAGGCCGACCGCGGCGAGCGCGCGCAGCACGTAGTACGTGACGTCGATCTCCCACCAGTAGAAGCCCTGGCGCGCGGAGACCTGGTAGTGGTGATGGTTGTTGTGCCAGCCTTCACCGAGCGTGATCAGCGCGAGCACCGGGTTGTTGCGCGAGTCGTCGCTCGTCGCGTAGCGCTTGCGACCCCACAGGTGCGAGAGCGAGTTGATCGTGAACGTGCCGTGCCAGCACAGCACCTGGCACACCGCGAAGCCCCACACGAGCGCGAAGAAGCCGCCCAGCGCGAACGTGAGCGCCATGCACGCGAGCAGCGGCACGATCCACCAGCGATCGAGCCAGCGCAGCTCCGGATACTTCGAGAAGTCGCGGATGCGCGCGACTTCGGTGCTCTCGAGATCGCGCGCGAGGATCCAGCCCACGTGCGACCACCAGAAGCCGGATTGCTTCACCGAGTGCAGATCGCCCGGCTCGTCGGACAGCTTGTGATGAAGCCGGTGATGCGCTGCCCACCACAGCACGCCTTTTTGCGCCGTCATCTCGGCGCCGAACGCGAGCACGAACTGGAACCAGCGCGACGTCTTGTAGCTGCGGTGCGAGAAGTAACGGTGATACCCGCCGGTCACGAAGAACATGCGCGGTAGATAGAGCGCGAGGCAGAGCGCTGCGCCGCGCCATGACAAGCCGACGATCGCGAGCCCGACGATCGCGAGCCCGTGGATGCTCCAGAACGGGATGGTCAGTGCGTTGAAGTACGTGCGGCGCCAGCCCTTGGCCTGCGCGGCGGCTACAGCATTGACTTCCACGGGCACAGCGTAGCGATCGTAGCCGGCGCGTCGTTCCGGTTGCGGTCATGAATCGGTCAGAGCTACGGTCGGCCGATGAAATACCGCAACTTGGGAGCGGCCGGCGTCAAGGTCTCGACGCTGTGCCTGGGCGCGATGACGTTCGGCGAGGCCGACGACAAGTCGTTCATGCACAAGGCCGGATCGGACGAGCAGACCACGTTCGCGATCCTCGACCGCGCACTCGCTGCGGGCATCAACTTCGTCGATACGGCCGACGTCTACGGCCAGGACGGCCTGTCGGAGCGCGTGCTCGGCCACTGGTTGGCGCAGCGCGGCACGCGCGACAAGCTCGTGCTCGCCACCAAGTTTCGCTTCACCATGGGCGACGGCCCGAACAAGAACGGCGCGTCGCGCTACCGCATCGTCAGGTGCTGCGAGGACTCGCTGCGCCGGCTCGGCACCGATCGCATCGACCTCTACCAGATCCACATGCAGGACATCACGGTGCCCGAGGACGAGACGCTGCGTGCGCTCGACGATCTCGTCACCGCGGGCAAGGTCCTCTACGTGGGCTGCTCGAACTATGCCGCGTACCGGCTGATGCATTCGCTGTGGCTCGCGCGAACCGGCCACCTCGCCCGCTACGTCACGCTGCAGGCGCAGTACAGCTTGCTCGTACGCGATCTCGAGCGCGAGCACGCGCCGCTGTGCCGGCAGGAGGGCCTCGGCATCCTGCCGTGGTCGCCGCTTGCCGGTGGCTTTCTGTCGGGCAAGTTCGAGCGTGGCAAGCCGCCCGACGACGGTGCGCGGCTCGGCCAGAAGGATCGGTTCAAGCGCTACGACACCGAGCGCAACTGGCGCGTGCTCGACGCGGTGCGCGCGGTCGCGGCCGAGGTCGGCTCGACGCCGTCGGCGGTGAGCCTGGCGTGGCTGCTCGCGAAGCCGCAGGTCAGCTCGGTGATCTTCGGCGCGCGCACGGTGGCGCAGCTCGACGCGAACCTCGCGGCCGCCGACCTCGAGCTCTCGCCGCGCCACGTCGACGTGCTCGACCAGGCGTCGGCGTTCGAGCTCGGCTATCCGTACGAGTTCATCAAGGCGACGCAGTCGGCGTGGTGAGCTACGGCGCCTCGAGCTCGTCCTTCGGGATGTCGCGACGCATGCACATCTGGACGAAGCGCTCGCGCGCGTCCGCCGTCATCTTGCGGTAGTACACCTTCGCCTTCGCGTGATTGCCGGCGTTGCACGCCGCCATGAACGCGTACTGCACGACGCGCGGATCGGGCTTGCACGCGAGCGCGGCTTCGAAGGCGGCGAGCGCGGGGACATGCTTGCCTTGCGACTCGTTATCGAGGCCGCGCTGCTTGAGATCCTCGGGATCGCAGGTGGCCACCGGCGCGGGTTGCGGCGGTGCGGCCGTCGCGGCGGGCTTCGGCCGCGGAGCCAGCGCGGGCGCCGGCTCGGCGCCTTCGAGCTGATCCTTCGTGATGTTCCGGCGGATGCACATCTGCAGGAACCGCGACTGCGCGTCGGGAGTCATGTCGCGGTAGTACTGCCTCGCCTTCGCGAGGTTGCCCGCGTTGCAAGCCGCCATGAACGCGTACTGCGCGACGCGACCTTCGGGCTTGCACGCGAGCGCCTGCTCGAACTCGGCGAGCGCCGCGGCATGCAGGCCACTCGCTTCGAGATCGAGGCCTTTCTGCTTGAGATCGTCGGCGTCGCAGCCGCCCGCTTGCGCGACGGTGGCATCGGCCGGCGGCGCCGGCGGCGGCGCCGGCAACGGTGCGATCGGAGTCTCGTGCACGGCCTCCGGCTCGATCCGCGCATCGGAAACCAGCGCCGGCGCCGGCGCGCGGGTGCTGCCGCCGCGCGTCGCGATCACGCCCGCGATCACGCCGATCGCGATCGCGCCGCCGGCGCCCAGCCAGAGCTTGCGCGATCCCAGGCGCGTGCTCGCGGGAAGCGCGGTCGTCTTCGTCGCGTCGGCGCCCTTGCCCTCGCAGACATCGAGCGCGTCGAGCACGCTCTCCATCGACTGCGGGCGTTCCTCGGGAGTCTTCGCCAGCATCTCGGCGATCAACTTCGACAGCGGCGCCGGCACGTCGGCGGCGACCTCGCGCGCCTCCGGCGGCGGTACGAGCTGGTGCTTCGCGATCAGCTCGCCGGAGTCGCCCTCGAACGGCGGCCGGCCGCACACCAGCTCGAACAGCATGCAGCCGAGCGCGTAGATGTCGCTGCGCGCGTCGACCTTCGCGCTCGACTTGCACTGCTCGGGCGACATGTACATCGGCGTGCCGAGCACGACCAGCGAGTG
>DATJXL010000029.1:0-3009 GCA_035500135.1 Kofleriaceae bacterium | reverse complement strand
CGCGACCTCCGGCTGTGGCTCGATCCGAACGCGGGAGCGCCCCAGCTGACCGAGGTCGTCGACACCGCGCTGCCGTTCAAGGAGGCCAAGGAGCGCTGGAACGACCACTTCGAGCGCCGCTACGTCGCGCTCGTGTTCGCGGCCGCCGGCAGCAACGTGACGCGCGCGGCCGAGCACGCCGGCCTGTCGCGCCGGCACTTTCGCGAGCTGCTCTACAAGCACGGCATCGTCGAGCGGCCTGCCGACGACGGAGACGCGGATTGACGACACCCGCGACGGCGCAGAAGTTCGGCGCCTACGAGATCCTGTACGAGCTCAAGTCCGGCGGCATGGGAGCGGTGTTGCTCGGGCGGCGGCGCGGCCCGGGCGCGTTCGAGCAGCTGGTCGCGATCAAGACGATCCGCCCCGAGCACGCGCGCTCGGAAGCGGTGCGCGCGATGTTTCTCGACGAGGCCGCGATCCTCGCCCGCCTGAATCACCCGGGCATCGCGCACGTGCACGACTTCGGCGAGGAGGGCGGCACGCTGTACATGGTGATGGAGTACGTCGCGGGGATCGCGTTTCGCGAGGTCGCCGAGCTCGCGCCGCCGGCGATCGTGGTCGCGCGCGCGATCGCCGAGGCGTGTCGCGGCCTGCACGCGGCACACGAGGCGCGCGATCTCGCGGGCACGCCGCTCGGGCTCGTCCATCGCGACATCAGCCCCGACAACCTGATGCTCGGTTACGACGGCCACGTCAAGGTGATCGATTTCGGCATCGCGCTGGTCAAGAACCGCCAGGCGCCGGTCACCGAGTTCGGGATGCTCAAGGGCAAGCCTCCTTACATGTCGCCGGAGCAGGTCAAGAACGAGCCGATGGATCGGCGCAGCGACGTGTTCTCGCTCGGTGTCGTGACGTGGGAGATGCTCGCGCGCCAGACGCTGTTCGACGGCGACTCGATCTACGCGATCGCGATCGCCGTGCAGGACAAGCAGATCGATCCGCCGTCGCGCGCGCTCGGCGAGCCGCTGCCGATCGGGCTCGACGCGGTCGTGATGAACGCGCTCGACCGCGATCTCGAGCGCCGCACCAAGACCGCGGCCGCGTTCGCCGAGGACCTCGAGCAGGTCGTGCAGGCGACCGCCGGCGAGACGCTCGCGGCGTGGACCGAGCGCGCGCTCGGCGAGCGGCGCGAAGCACATCGCGCGTGGCTCGCCGAGATCGTCGGCGGCGGCACGCAGCTGCCGCGCGCGATCGGGCGGCCGACCGGGCTCGTGACCGAGATCGCGGCCGATCCGGGCCGCGCGAAGACCGGCGTGGCGCCGGCGACGCCGGTCGCGGCGTACGCGCCGGTGCCGCAGCCGGGCACGCAGAGCGGCGCGGCCGACGAGCCCGGGCCGGGCACCTCGATCGGCCGATCCGCGGCCGACGACGATCGCCTCGACGCCGTGCCGCGCCGCAGCCTCGCGCTGCCGGTGATCGTGCTGCTCCTGGTGCTCGCGGCCGGCGGCTTCGCGGTGTACGTCGCGACGCGCGCGCCCGCGACCGCGCCGGTCGCGCCGCGCGATGCCGCGGTCGCGGTCGCGCATCCACTCGATGCCTCGCCGCCGATCGTGCAGGCGCCGGCCGACGCGCCGATGGTCGTCGCCGAGCTGCCGCCGGAGGATGCCGCGCCGCCGCCGACCGCGCACGACGCCGGTGTGCACCACGCGATCCACGTCCCGCGCGATGCCGCGGCGCACGTCGCGGTCGCCGCGCCGATCGATGCCGCCGTGGCGCCCGCGGCGAATGGCACCGCATATCTGCTCGCGAAGCACCACGTGCACTACTTGAACGTGCTCGTCGATGGCCAGCAGATCGGCGTGACGCCGATCCTCGGCAAGGGGCGCTCGCTGCACGCCGGCAAACATCGGCTCGAGCTCGTCGATCCGCAGACCAGCGAGGTCGTCGTCGACAAGACCATCGACCTCCGCGACGGCGAGACGTTCACGCTCGAGCCGTGATGCTAAGCTCTACCCGTGCGGCTCGTGCTCGCGCTCTTGTGTGCAATGGCAGGGACGGTCGCGGCCGGCCCGGGCATTCGCGTCTCGTACGACATCGATCACCTCGATCTCGACAAGCACGTGCTGCAGTTCAAGGTGTCGCGGCCGATCGAGAGCGCGGAGCTGTCGGTGATCGGCGACGATGGCAACGAGCTCGACCGGGAGACCGCCTCGTTCGCCGGCTCGCCGGCCGACAAGTGGCTGCCGATCAGCTGGAAGCAGCCCGACGGTGCGACCGTGCTCAAGCTCGAGCTCCACGTCGTCGCGGCCGACGGCGCCGGCACGCGGCTCGAGCTCGTTCCGTGGTCGGTGACGATCGAGCACGAGGACGTCAACTTCGCGACGAACAGCTCGGTGATCGAGGCGACCGAGCAGCAGAAGCTCGACGCGAGCCTCGCGAAGATCGGCGACGTCGTGAAGAAGTCGTCGAAGTACATCAAGATGCAGCTCTACGTCGCCGGCCACACCGACACGGTCGGGTCGAGCGCGTCGAACCGCAAGCTCTCGCTCGACCGCGCGCGCGCGATCGCGGCGTACTTTCGCAAGCACGGCATCGCGCTGCCGATCGCGTACGCCGGCTTCGGCGAGGACGTGCCGAAGGTGAAGACGCCCGACGAGACCGACGAGCGCGCGAACCGCCGCGCCGACTACGTGCTCGGCCCCGCCGCCGCACCGCCGCCGTTCAAGGGCGCGTATCTCGCCGCGCATGCCGACTGGAAGCAGCTCAAGTAGTGCGCGCTTAGCGCGCTCACTCGTGATTGATCACATCTCGGGTCTCGAGCTCGCGCCCGGAACATCTCGAACGCCGATCGTGCCGGCGCGCCGCCAGCCGTGCGCGAGCAACCAAGAGCGCGGGCGCCGCACGCGCAGCGGCTCGTAGCTCGGCGGCGGCTGCCACAGCCACGCGCGGCCCTCGAGCTCGCGCCAGCCGGTGAACGTGATCCCGCTCGAGAACGGATCGATCTCGTAGTGGCAGAGCAGCGCGGTG